>CALIIL010000085.1 GCA_938017685.1 uncultured Chitinophagaceae bacterium | reverse complement strand
TAATCCGCTCGAACTGACAAAAAAAAACTACTCCGTTTGAACTGATAAAAAACCTACTCCATTCGAACTGACAAAAAACCTACTCCGTTTGAACTGACAAAAAACCTAATCCGCTCGAACTGACAAAAAAAAACTACTCCTTTCGAACTGACAAAAAAACTACTCCGCTCGAACTGACAAAAAAACTACTCCGCTCGAACTGAAAAAAAATCTACTCCGTTCGTCCTGACAAAAAATCTACTCCGTTCGTCCTGACAAAACGATTCGCTCCACTCCAACTGCCAATCAACACTGGAATGCATTTGTTATTTAAGAACACATTTCTATAGTTATGTGAGCTGTACATTTGCACTCTATGCGATTTGATATTGTTACTGTCCTTCCTGAACTATTAGATAGTCCCTTTGCACATTCCATAATGAAAAGAGCTAAAGATAAAGGTTTGCTTGAAGTGCATTGTCATCAGTTACGCGACTTTGCAATAAACAAGCATGGTCAGGTAGATGATTATCAATATGGAGGAGGTGCAGGCATGGTCATTATGTGTGAACCACTTGCTAACCAAATAGAAAAGCTACAAGCCGAACGTACTTATGATGAAATCATATTCCTAACACCTGACGGAGAACAATACAATCAAGGCATTGCTAACAGCCTTTCATTACAAAAAAACATCATGCTTATCTGTGGTCATTACAAAGGAATAGACCAGCGCATAAGAAACAAATATGTAACCAAAGAGATTTCCATTGGCGACTACGTATTAAGCGGTGGAGAGTTAGCAGCTGCTGTTTTGGTAGACAGTATAGGACGTTTATTACCAGGTGTATTAAATGATGAGACATCTGCCTTGAGCGATAGCTTTCAAGACAATTTATTAGCGCCACCAGTTTATACCCGACCAGCCGAATGGCGAGATATGAAAATTCCTGAGATCTTGCTTAGCGGACACTTTGCAAATATTGAGACCTGGCGAAATGAACAAGCAGTTAAAAGAACCCAAGAAAGACGACCTGATTTATTGGATTAGTTTTATCCGATATACGCGTGTGAACATATACCATGAAGAAGCTCGTCAACCTCTATCCAAAGCCTCTTTATAAGTAGTAAGGCAGCGCTCCCGAGCGTACTTATGCTCAACAACTGCTGTAGGGTATTTAGCGGTTCCATATTCCGGAACCCATTGCTTGATGTATTTAAATTCCTTATCAAATTTCTCTTGCTGCGTATAAGGATTGAATACTCTAAAATAAGGCGCCGCATCTACGCCGCAACCAGCAGCCCATTGCCACCCACCATTGTTTGAAGCTAAATCAAAATCTAATAGTTTCTCTGCGAAATACGCCTCACCCCAACGCCAATCAATTAATAGATGCTTGGTCAAAAAAGAAGCAACAATCATACGCACTCGATTATGCATCCAACCTGTTTCATTTAACTCTCGCATTCCCGCGTCTACAATTGGGTAGCCTGTTTCACCTTTACACCATGCATTAAAATCATCTTCATTATTGCGCCATTGCACTGCCTCGTATTTATCTCTAAAACAATGACCTACTACATGCGGAAAATGATACAAAATTGCCTGATAAAAATCTCGCCATATTAATTCGTTCAAAAACTTTTCGTTTCGCTTCATGGCATAACGCGCCATCCTGCGAATGCTTGCCGTGCCAAAACGCAAATGCACACTTAGTCTAGAGGTGCCCTTTACTGAAGGAATATCTCTGGTGTTATGGTAGTTTAAAACAATATCTTCTTCTAAGATCAAAGGTGGCACATCAATATCCATGGCTTCAAATCCCATTTTGCTTAAGGTAGGAAGTTCTTCTTTTTCACAAGAATATAAAGAAGCCAACATCTTTTCGGAAGGGTACGATTTTAAATAAAAGTCGTTGACCAAGGCCTTCCACACTTTAGAGTAAGGTGTGAAAACGGTATAGGGTGTTCCATCTTTTTTAAGCACTTCATCCTTTTCAAAAATTACTTGATCTTTAAAAGTGTGCAGTTTATCTTCTCCAACTATTTCCACAATTTGGGCATCCCTTTTTTGAGCATAGGGTTCATAATCATGATTGGTATAGACCACTTTAATTTTATACTTTTTATTCAGCGCTTCAAAAGTATCGGTGGGCGTTCCATAAAAACAATGTAATGCACTTCCCTCTTTTTGCAATAAAGTATTCATTGCACTTAATGTATTATGAATAAAAACAACTCGCTTATCTTGCTTAGGCAATTCATTTAAAATGTGCTGATCAAAAATAAAAATAGGCAGCACAGGCACACCAGATTTTAGTGCATGATAGAATGCTGCATTATCATGCAAGCGCAAATCTCTCCTGAACCACATGATACATATTTCTTCCATAATTTAAAAGTAATGGATTGTTCTAGACTTCAATATTGTTTCTTTCTGTTGAGTATAATCTCGACTTACTTTAAGCCATTCACCGATCTGATTTCAGGATCATTCGGGTCTAAGGCTAGAGCTTTTTTCCATGCTTCGGTAGCACGTTGCACTAAACCTGCGTTGTAAGAAAAACCACCTAAATCATACCACATACGGGCATTATTAGGATTGATAGCAATAGCCTTTTCTAACAAAGCTGCTCCCTTAGCCCATTCTTTTGTTCCTCCATATTTAAAGCCTTGCTTATAATAAGCATCAGCTAAGAGGTTAAAGTACAGTTGCTTATTGGGGTGATTAGGATATTGAGCAAAAGCTATTTTCCATAAAGAATCTGCTTGATCATATTGCTCTAACTTAGCATGAGCTAAACCTAAGTTCAAATAACCATTTGTAAAACCAGGGTGCAAGCTCACTGCCTTATTACCATAGGCAATGGACTTCGCTAACAATTCCTTCTCCCGTGGTTTATTATCTTTAAACTCAGACAAATCTATACAACGCGAGCTTGCATTACCATTTAAAGAAACACTCTCGGGCTGTATCTCTACATCCGTCATTGCTAATGTAATATCACTCTCCCATGCAGCATTACGACTAAAGGTTTTGATAGAGTATAATAACAAAATAGGTATAGCAATATAAAGAGCAACTGCTGGCTTAGCCACTTTCTTAGCCAACTGATATATAGCCCAAGCCAATACCATACAGAAACCTAGTGAAGAATGAAAGGCTAAACGCTCTCCCATGGTTGCTCCCACATTAAATATTAAATTGGTCACTAATAAAATATTACCCATATAAAAAGCAATAGCAAAAGCCACCCAAGACTTTTTCTTTAAAGCTAAAAATCCACCGATAACAGAACCAATTAATAAAAGGATACTTAACCATACACGCACATCACCAAAGTCTTTGTAAGGAATAGAATTGTATCCATAATCACTGCTCAACTTATAGGGGAAAATCATAGTCCATAAATACTTAAGAAATATAAACAGCTTGGTTCCAATCTTTTCAGTCTCACTTGCTAGGCGATAAGGATTATTCATTAACTCCTTGTCTTGCAAGCTCCCTGCTCCATCGCCACCAATACCTGAGCGAATCATATAATACAGAACAAAGCAGCCCAACATACAGCCAAACAAAGTAATATATTTCTTAGGCTCAAACTTAGCCTCAAATAGATAAAGCGAAAGCGGGACCAATATCAATAAGGTTACGGCATACTCCTTAGATAATATTCCTGCAAAAAAAGCAAGCACTCCGAATAGAGCAAACTTCAATTTACCACTTTCAGCCAATCGATGAGATAACCAAAGCGTGAGCATCATAAATAACAGGCACATAATTTCATCTCTACTTTTTACATTGGCTACAACTTCAGTATGCATTGGGTGTGCTGCAAATAGCAAAGTAGATATGAATGCAATTATTTTCTCTTTTTTGAATACAACCGTTGATAAAAACAGAAAAACTAAGCAACAAGCTATTCCATAGAGGATTGTATTATTAATATGTCTAAAGCCAAAACCTTTCTGTCGGCAATCTTTATCATTATACACACCATCGCCATTTAAATCTTCATTGAGGTCGGGTTGCCCATTACCATTTTCATCCCAACAAGTAGCATTATCATAGACTGGAACACCGGCTTGCATGGGCACCTCGCGCGTACCAATAAACTCTTGCTCTAATGCAAAAGTTGCCACCGATAATGGGCGATAACGACCACCCGCTAATTGTGCCGAAGTATTCATTTGTTTATAAAAACTATAGAATAAATCCTCAGAAAAGATCCCTCCTAGACCTTCAATACCTTGCAATACAAATTCGTTTTTACAAATAACAATATCATCATCTAAGGCAAAACTGTGATTAAATGTATTGGCATATAACAGAACAGATAATAGAAAAGTGATAATATATGGCGTATAAGATTGTGTAATCTTATGACACCAATCTTGCCCTTGTGTGGCATCTAACATTATTTCATCAACCGACGAAACGTCCTTTTTCGTTTCTTTAATTGCTTTATGTGCGTGTTTATTTTTTTTAGACTTCTTGGCCATTGCAGGATAAAAATAATATATCTGATTGAATAAAACCTTATTGATGTACGTGCAAATATTTACAAAAGACGATTTCACCTGAATGGCCTATTCGCTTTGACATATTGAATTAATTCGCATAAATTTGATAGAGCATAATTTGTGTTGTGCATAAAGCAGAAATATGCGACATTCGTGTATACAGATGTTGTGCGTCATTAAGAAAGACTAGTGAATAATTTATCTAATTATAAGACTGAAAAGATTTTTGACCGACTATTATTGAATAAGTCTTCGTCAAACTATTGGAATTATGTCACAGAATTAAGAACTCGAAAAACAGAAGACATTTATAAGAAGAGTGTTCAATTAACGAAATCTAAAAACCTAAAAGAAAGAATATTGGGCGTTACTATTCTAGCTCAATTTGGAAACCCTAGGTTACATAAAAAGGAAATATTAAATATTCTATTTGAGTTATTAAGAACCGAAACAGATTATAAAATAATCTCCTCATTACTCTATGCCATTGGACACAACAATGACAAGTTGAATAAAAAACAGGTTGAATTACTATGTCCCCTTGAAAAACATAAAAGTTCAACTGTCAGACTTAGTTTAGTTTCTGCCCTCCTCGGTGTTGAAATTGAAAATGCGATTGATACTCAAATAAAATTATCAAATGACAAGGATAGCGACATAAGGAATTGGGCAACATTTGGAATAGGAACTCAAATTGAAACCGATAACGAGAAAATCAGAACAGCCTTATGGCAAAGAATAAACGATACAGACTTTGAAACTAAATCAGAAGCTATCATCGGACTAGCCAACAGAAAGGATGAAAAAGTAAAAGATATTATTATTTCTGAACTTAAAAATGAAAACGATGGCACATTACTCTTCGAAGCAATCTTAACTCTTAATGACAAGGACTTTTTACCACTTCTGAACAGATACCTAAAGAAAGCAAGAAAAGATAAAGAACATATAACCAACGAATGGATTTCGGCTTTAGAAGAAACAATCAAAGAACTAAAAAAAACGACGCACAACAAGAGCTATAAGTAATGCGTGCAATGCAATAACCGAAAATGCAAAACTGCCAAAGCTTCGGAATTAGGAAAAAATAACCTGCCTGGTAACAGGAAGGAGCAAAAGCGTAGGTTTGGCTAACGGCACAACAACCAAAAGAGCACGCTGCGAAAACCCTTACTCCTTAAAGTCAAATCGTTTACATAAATACAACCCTTAAAAGTTTTATTAACCATTTCACAAACACTTTGATGCAGTATTTCAAACCCGAACAGGAATAATAGACCCAATCTAAATTTCACTCATATAAATATTTTTAGCCATCTAAATACATAAGTCGCTATTAACTAAGCAGTTATAACAAATAAGGAAAACTACTTACAAAACAACTCTCTTTTGGCATTAAAATTGTGCCTTTATAGATAACCGGCTTTATCTCCATGTTTATTATAAGGGACGAAGTCACTAAAACACTATTTATTATGACATACTCTTTTAAAACGAAAATCAATTTTCGAAATTCTATTTCTAAGCAGGAACAATTTGCCTTTTGGTGCAATGCACTTAAAAGTGTCAAGAAAATAGCCTTGACAGGATCACTAACATTCGATGAGAATTCGGAATGGTGCGTAGACTATTCTGAGTGCAGCCTTAACGAAGCAGAGGTTAAAATGCGCTTTGCAGCATTTCTCGAAAGACAAAAAAATATTATTAAAGATTATAGCATGTATAGTCTTTCTGCTGCTTAAAACGAGATAGAAAAAAAAGGTTTCCTTTTGTTGGTTTTACGACTAACAAAGGGGAACCTATTTATTTGATAGGTATATACTAATACAACTCTTCCAAAATAAAGAAGCTACCAATGACCAAAACAATATCCTGCTCGTTTGCCTTTTCTTTAGCTGCATTTAATGCCTCTTGAATTTGCTTAAAGGCATGCCCTTCAATATCTAACTCTTTAGCTTTTGCCACTAACTCATCAACAGATAGCGCACGTGGCACCTTGGCCTGGGTAAAATAGAAATGCGCCTCAGCTGGAAACGCCAATAATGCCTTACGTACATCTTTATCTTTAACGAAACCGCAAACAATATGCAGTTGTTTATATTGCATTTTTTCAATCTGCGCAAGCGTGAGTTTTATACCCGCCTCATTATGCGACACATCATAAATAACTCTTGGCTTTTCGGACTGGATATCAAAGCGTCCTTTCATACCCGTATTGACTTTCACCTTAGATAAAGCTTCTTCATTCTTTTCTTTATCCAATACAAAGCCATTGCGTGTTAATAAATGACAAGCCAATAATACAGCCTTCGCATTTTTATATTGATAGCTACCCAGCAAATCTAATTTAAGCTTAATCATTTCACTATTGGATTGATTAATCAACATGATATTATGCCCTGCTCTTGCTTCAGAAAAAATAGTATCAGCAAATAATATCGGCGCATGCATAGCATGCGCTTTTCTAAAGAATATAGCTTCAGTTTCTTCTTGGGTTTCACTAATAATAACAGGCACATTCTCTTTAATAATACCAGCCTTTTCGCCCGCAATCAATGCCAAGGTATCGCCTAGCATATCCGTATGGTCTAAACCAATATTTGTAATAACAGATAACAATGGCGTTACAACATTGGTACTATCCAAGCGACCACCTAAGCCTGTTTCTATTATCGCAATATCTACATCTTGCTCGGCGAAGTATTGAAAAGACATAACCACCGTTATTTCAAAAAAACTTGGCTTGACCTCCTCAATAATTCCTTTATTCTTTTCTACAAAATCAACAATCCAATCCTTTTCAACCTCCAATCCATTGATACGAATACGCTCAGAAAACTCTTTAATATGTGGCGAGGTATACAGTCCTGTTTTGTAACCATTCTCCTGCATTACAGAAGCGAGCATGTGACTAACACTGCCCTTCCCATTAGTGCCCGCAATATGCACCGACTTAAATTTAAGTTGCGGATTACCTAAAGCTTCGCACAACTTGAGTGTATTGGTCAAGTCTTTTTTATAAGCAGCTGCACCTACTCGTGAAAACATAGGCAATTGCGCATACAAATAATCTAAGGTTTCTTGATAGTTCAATGCAATTGTCTATTTAAAAATTCTTGAAACTGCCCCAACTCATGTTCATCATATTGATGATAAACTTGTAATTGCAAGAATCTATCATCTTTATAGTGTATGGTTAGCAAGTCATACTTTAATATCATATTACTCATATCCTCCCAAGCAATTTTCTTGGTGGTTATATGCATTGGAACGATGGCATATTCTTCAGTCAATTTAATAAAATGCTCCCCAAATATTCTATACTCCAAATAAGTCAATATTAAAATAATGCAAGCCACTACCGCATATATTAGAGCGGCAATTAGGACATTAGTTTCGTAAAAATGTATACTAGCCATCGTTAAAGCACCCACTTCAATAATGCGTAAGATGCGATTAATCTCGAATTGTTCTACCTCCTTTTTTTTCCAAATAACATAAATAATTATTCCCAACATAGCCGGTGCAAAACCAACAATCTCAGGCCACTTATTATCCCAATCGGGAATAAGCATGATGGAATAAACTAATAATAAAATAGCCGCCATGATATGCATAGCGCGCATTTGTATTCCGTACTTTTTTTTATTTTCTCTTTCGAGTAAAAAGTAAAAGGTATTTTTCATTTAGCTTAGTTGGCTCTTTACAAAAAGATTAGACATCTTATATAAGATGTGTGCACCAATATTGGCATCTAAAGCATCTTGCGTTAATTCGCCGCAAGCCACTTCATTTAAATCAAAACCTATTAATTTACGCCCACTAGCTAGTAACTCTCTAAACAAGTACATGATGTGCTCAACTTCAAATCCTCCATTGACCGGCGTTCCTGTATTAGCACAAAGCTTTGGGTCTAAGCCATCTATATCAAAACTGATATAGACATTTTGAGGCAAACTTTCTATAATATCTTCACAGATCATTTTCCAATGGTCACCTTCAAATAATCGCTCTTTAATTGCTTGATCGTAGAATATTTCTATACGCTCTTTATTTGCTTCTGCATATTCTACTTCTTCGTCACAATAATCGCGCACTCCTACTTGGACCAACTTTTTCATTTGTGGCACTTGCTCCAATACATTATACATAATGGATGCATGCGAAAAAGTAAACCCTTCATACGCTTTACGCAAGTCCATATGTGCATCAATTTGTAAAATGCCAAATTCCTTATACTCATCGGCAATAGCTTTAATTAATCCTAATGGTGTAGAATGATCACCACCTAAGAGCGCAACCAATTTACCTTGGCGTAATAGATCTTTGGCTTGAGTGTAAATCCAGGTTGCAATTTCCTTACCACCTTTATTAATCTCTTCTAATTTATTACAGAGTTGTTTATTATCTGCCGTTTCACCACCTTCACTTAAGTCTGCAATAATCAATTCCGCACAATGTCTTAAGTAATCATTTCTCTTAACCCAATTAGCATCTATTGGTAACATATGATAACCCTGTTGCCACATATTGTGCGCATTGACATCATATAAATCTATTTGACGACTTGCTTCTAATATTTCTTCAGGAGCGCGTGCTGTACCATTTCTATAACTTACAGTAACCTCCCAAGGAACGGGAATAATAATGAGTTTAGAATTCTCAATAGTAGAAGGCAAACCAAAAATATTATTGGTACTTAAGGCAACATCGTTTGGGTTAAAATTTTCTATCATGTGAATATATCAAAAAAGTTCTGGCAAGCCCTCCCGATAACGATCAGGACCGACAAAATAAATAATTATATAAGTAGTAAAAGTAGTTCCAAAAACTAAAACTTAGCTAATTCCTGAACAACTTGCCTAATAGGTAAGCCCATGACATTATAGAAGCAGCCATCTATCTTTTTAATCCCAATAGCACCAATCCATTCCTGTATAGCATAAGCACCTGCTTTATCAAACGGCTGATATTGCTGGACATAATGCGTTATTTGCTCCAAACTCAATTTGTCAAAATATACATCCGTCACGGCACTAAACTCAATCAATTGTTCATCTTTTTGCAAGACTACTCCAGTAATCACTTGGTGTTTATTATTGCTCAGTTTACTAATAGTTTCAATTGCATACTCCTCGTTGTTGGGTTTACCAATGATTTCATCTTTTAATACCACAATAGTATCTGCTGTTAATATAATACGTTTGTCTTTAAGCTTTAATAAGGGTATTGCTTTTTGCTTGGCAATATCAATTGGAATATCATTGAATGACAAGGCCGGGTTAATTATTTCCTCCGCATTGGATGGCATCACCTCAAAAGGAATTTCTGCCATTTTAAGTAACTGTTTTCTTCGTGGCGAGTTAGACGCCAATATTATTTCTTCAATCATTTTAATTGTTCTTTTAATTTATCAGGGTCCTGTCTACTATCCCAAATGGTTAATATGTGTAGTTCTTCACCTACAACTTCATAAATGATCATATAGTCTTTAACAACTTGAATTCTCGCGTTTGCGTCATCTGTCTTTCTCCCTATATTTGGGAAACTTACTAGTAAACTAACCGCCTCAACAAACAGCGCATTCAACTTTAAGGCATATTGATTATTGCCATTGCGTTTAACCCAATAAGATAATATTTGTTTTCTGTTTTGGATCGCCTTTTTAGAATATACTACTTTAGTAACCATGCTTCAATTTCAGCATCAACAATAGTAGCATCTTGAGCATACCCATTGGTTATTTCTTCACGCGCTTCGGATACGGCTAATTGTTGTTCTTTGTCCAATGTAATTTTTTGCTGCTCAACATCGTCACTTGCTAACAAAGCATACATTCTTTTAAGTAAATACTCATTATGCGAAGTAGCTAAATAATTAATCAACTTAGCGCGAAGGGCCATAACATTTACAGACATGGCACGAAGATACAAAGAATGATTATTTAGAGCGCTATAAGTATCATCGAAAGTATACCCGACAGCGTCAACCATTTTATCCATTTACTAATATGCCCAAAATCAGCGCTGCTGTTTGCCTGCTTAATCTTAATCATAATAAAGATACTAGGAGCAATAATGCCAATGACATAATAAATACACATGAGTAACTTCAACTCATACATTCTACTAATAAAGGCAGCAATAATTCCAAAGAGCAAAAAGAACAAAACGTAAACCAATTGCTTGGTCTTATTTATTCCAAACACTATTGGAACCGTTCTGCAACCATCACTTAAGTCTCCTTTTATATCCTCAGCATCTTTAATTAACTCACGTATAATTGTAACTAAGAAAGCAAAAACAACATACAACCAGAAGAACTTTTGATAAGTCGTATCTAAACCAAGCACCTCGAAATCCATATCATATATTCCTATGGTCAGAATACTTAAGCTAGTAAGCACACCTATTAATAAATTACCAATAAACAAATGACGCTTAAAGCTTAATGAGTAAATAATCAATGCCGTAATACTTGTAAACTGTATCAACAAGAAGCGAAGTTTTGTATCCAAAGCCAAGTTCAATACCAGAATAATAGCGAGTACATTTATTACAGTATGCCAGATTAAAACCGCTTTACGAGATAGTAATTTATCTAGCACAACTTCATCGGGTTTATTCACCTGGTCTATTCTAACATCAAAGTAATCATTAATCATATAGCCTGAGGCTGCAATTAGCAACGTACTTAAAATCAAAAGAACCAATGACTGAAAGTTATAAATATACTCAGGTCCAATTGGATGAATTATCATTCCTAGAACACCCGATTGCTGCTCTAAAACATGTTTCACATGCACAGCTGGAGCTATAATATTATCGTAAATTATAAATTGCGTCAACGCAATGAACAACAAATTAGGCCAGCGAATTAATTTTAATATGGCGCCTAACTTTTGCATACCTACAGCCAATCGTTATTTAACTTCAACACCTTTTCTATCACGTCGCGTACGCAACCTTTCCCACCATTGATTGGTGAAATGTATTTAGATAAATCTTTGATTTCGTTACAAGCATCTTGCGGGCAAGTAGGCAACCCTACTTTTTGTATCACGTCATAATCAGGCATGTCATCACCCATATATATTGACTTTTCTAAATCTACATTTTTCAAAGAATTTAGCACCGCTACTTTATCCTTTACGCCAATAAATACTTGCTCAATACCCAAACCACGTAATCGTTTCTCAACTGCTTCGGACTTACCTCCCGTGATAATGATTATATCGTAGCCTTTTTTAATAGCCGCATTCATTGCATAACCATCGCGTGCATGCATTGTTCTTGCTAAGTGACCGCTCCCCTCCACTAAGAGTGTCCCGTCAGTTAGCACACCGTCTACATCAAAAATAAAATGTTTAATGGGTTTAAAAAGTGATAACACATTCATGATTTAGTATTTTTTAGTACTCGTGCGCTTGCCTTCTTTATTATAGAAAGTCCAGGTGCCTGTTTTTACATCCTTAGAATACTTACCTTCTGCTTTCATAGTTCCATCTCTATAGAACTCTTTCCATAAGCCATCTTTCTTATCAGCGGCATAGTTCCCCATTTCACTCACTTGTCCATTTTCATAATAAAAAGAAACAAAGCCATCAATCGTTCCATGCTTGTATTCATATTCTGCCGCTTTATTTCCGTTGGCAGCGTACCATATTTGGTCGCCATCTTCTTTTCCATTATTATCGTAACGGGCTTCACTTTGTAAGCGACCATTTTGAAAGTACTTTTTCTCAAAGCCATTTTTTATTCCATTAGAATAATAACTCAAAGATTTCAATTGCCCATTTGGGTAAAATACTCTTTTAGGACCATTGAGCTTGCCTTGCTGAAAAGTCTCCACTTCTTTTAAATGAAAACTTAAATCAAAGCTTACTTTGGTACCGCTCATAACACCATGATCGTAACTAATAATTTCCTGCGGATGACCATATTGATCAAAATGTGTCCATGCCCCAGTCTTGAAACCATTTTGTTCAAAACCAGAGATGCGCACATTTTTATTTTTGTCTACAATTTCTACAAAATCCTTATTGTTCATTTTGGTACGTAGGGTGTCCAAGGTCTGAGCCCTTGCACTCAGAGAAAATAGACAGGCAAAAAGAACAATTAGATTGCGCATGAATTAAAGGTGTAATTTATCTTTCTTAGCTAATAATTGCTCTTCCGTTTCAACTACATCTTCATTAGGCACACAACAATCAACAGGACATACAGCAGCGCATTGTGGCTCCTCATGGAAACCTTGACACTCCGTACACTTATCTGGTGTGATATAATATACATCGTTAGATACAGGTAGTATTCTTTCATCTGCATCAATTTCCTTACCATCCATTAATTGAAAAATCCCTTTTACTGAAGTACCATCTGCTATATTCCACTCTACTCCTCCTTCGTAAATTGCATTATTCGGACATTCCGGTTCACATGCCCCACAGTTTATGCATTCTTCTGTTATTATAATTGCCATACTTTTGCGTTCTTTGTTAAACGTCAAATTTACGAATAAAAATTATGGAAAACGGACTGCAAGCTTTAATTCAATTAAAAAAATATCTTAATAAAGAGAATGAAGCCTTTATGCAAGCGGCACAACGTGCCGAAATTGAGAATTCTTGGTTTACGCAAGAATTTATCATGCAGAGCACAGAAGCAATTTGTTCGGCTTATTTAGATCAGGAAATATTGACATCATTTGCCAAAAAATACAATGCCCCAAGCAGTAAAAAGAAAGTTGGGATTATCATGGCAGGCAATATACCTATGGTGGGCTTCCATGATTTATTATGCGCTGTGCTTAGTGGGCATGATTTAGTAGTCAAACTATCGAGCAAGGATAAGGTGCTTATGACTTTTGTTATCAATCAATTGCAAGCCCTCGATCCTAAGCTCAATATTCAAGTAGAAGAGCAAGCCAAAAACTGTGATGCTTATATTGCGACTGGTAGCAATCAAAGTCATAAGGTATTTAAAGAATATTTTGGCAAATACCCAAGCATACTGCGCAGGAATAGAACATCTGTAGCCATATTAGACGGCACTGAAACAGAAGATGAAATGAACTTACTAGCCGATGATATACATGCATATTTCGGTTTAGGTTGTAGAAATATTACAAAGTTATATGTTCCTGAAGATTACAAGTTTGAACCGATGGTCAAAGCATTTAGCCGTTATGATTATTTAGAAATGATGCACAAGCATAAAAATAATTACGACTATCAATTGTCTCTACTTTTACTCAATCAAAAAATGTACATGAGCACCAAGGCATTATTAATTGTAGAGAAAGAGCACTTACATACTCCGCTCGCTGTTATAAACTATGAATTCTATACTGATAAAAACGAAGTGGATAAATCACTCGCAGATAATGAAGATGTGCAAGCCATTATGGGACATGATTACATTCCCTTTGGCGCAGCACAACAGCCAAGCATCAGTGACTTTGCCGATGGTGTGGATACGATGGAGTTTTTGAGTAAGTTGTAATGCTACTTCAACGCTCGAACCCTACTCAAAGTCTCTGTATTCATTCCAAGGAAAGATGCAATATGTTTCAACGCCACGGTCTGCACTAAATGCGGGTAACGCTCCAAGAAATACTTCCATTTTTCTTCGGCACTTTGTTTGCGCAGATAAAATAAATGTTCCTCACTAGCCGCATAATACTTCTCAGTAAATGTGCGCACAACATAATTAAATTCGAGATGATCTTTTAAGTAAGCTTGCATTTGGTCATAAGTAATTCTTGCCACGGTCGTTTTTTCCATTGCTAGTAAAAATTCATATCCAAGCTGCCGAGAATAAAAACTATTGACCGAGAGTACAACATCACCTGCTCCTGTAAAGCGTGAGGTAATATCATGACCATCTTTTAAATAATACGATCGTAACAATCCACTCAACACAGCGGTGACATGGTCAGAACATTCTCCCTCGCGCAAGAGCAAATCGTGCTTAGCAATGGTCTTTACTTCTGTATGTGCATACAGGGATTTTTCAAGTGCATCACTTAAAGTAAATATTTGATTGAGCTGTTCTATAAATGGGGTGAGCATGCCTTGCTAAATTAATTATCTTTTTGCGCAACTCCAATAATAACAACATTTGTTAAGCTTTAAACATTCTTTCACACCGCTGTAAAAGTGAGTTAAAAGAATTTTAAAATGATTGTTGAACAGCCTTTACAATTTAATTTTACATCAAAATATAGAAGTAATATGAAAAGAATATTTGGAATAATAACAGTAGCCGCTCTAACCTCATTGCTAACTTTTATCGTTGCCAAAAAATATATTTACAACGATCAAGTGTTTGCACAAAGTGAAACATTGAATGATGGCTTCAAATTACAAAATGCAAAATACACTGGCGAAGCTCCAGCAACTGCATCAGCTGTTGTAGGCTATGTAAATTTAGAAGACGCAGCTGAAGCTTCGGCCAAAGCAGTAGTTCATATTAAGACAGAAACAAAAGCAACCAATGTGCGCTACCGCGATCCATTTGCTGAGTTTTTTGGTAGCCCCTTTGGACAAAGACAATATAATGCTCCGCAATCCGCTTCAGGTTCTGGGGTTATTATTAGCGCAGATGGTTTTATTGTGACCAACAATCACGTAGTAGATGGTGCGGATGAAGTAACCGTGACTTTTAATAATAAACGTACTGTAAAGGCTAAAGTTATGGGAACTGACCCATCCACAGATTTAGCATTACTCAAAGTATCCGAAACAGGCCTACCCTTTCTTTCATTTGGAAACTCAGACAAAGTACGCCTAGGCGAATGGGTATTAGCCGTTGGCTACCCTTTAAATTTAGAGACAACAGTAACAGCAGGAATTGTAAGTGCTAAACAAAGAAACATTGGCGTAAACCAGCGAAAAGCCGGTGTAAATGCCATTGAAAGTTTTATACAAACTGATGCAGCTGTAAACCCAGGTAACTCTGGCGGTGCATTAGTTAATGCGAGCGGACAACTCATAGGCATCAACTCCGCGATTGCATCTCCAACAGGAAGTTATGCCGGTTATTCTTATGCTATACCAGCCAACTTAGTTAAAAAGGTAGTGGATGATATGCGTCAGTTTGGAAATGTGCAACGCGCTTACTTAGGTATAAACTTTGTAGATTCTAAAACGAAAGATCCTGCAACGAGAAAACAATTTAATTTAGATAACATCAACGGTATTTATATTAATAATGTTATTGAAGGTAGTGGTGCAGATAAAGCTGGCATTCAAAAAGGCGATATTCTAGTATCCATTGGTCAAAAGAAAATAAATACAGGCGCTCAGTTACAAGAAAATGTAGCTCGACTGCGTCCTGGTGACAAGATCAATGTAACCTTAGAACGTAATGGACGTACGATTAATAAAACCGTTGTGCTGAAAAACAGCTTAGGCAATACAGAGATTGTAAAGAAAGCAGCACGTGCTAATTATGAAAAAACATTGGGCGCAAGCTTTAGAGATTTAACGACTAAAGAAAAGAATGCCTTACAATCAAGAGGAGGCGTAATAATTACCGATATTACCAATGGCGCATTATCAAAATATACGCGTATTAAAAAAGGCTTTGTCATTACTGAAGTAAATGAAACACGCATTTATTCAAAGAAGGATTTGCAAAAAGTATTTAGTTCAGAGAGTAAAGAATTCCAGATGGGAGGGTTTTACCCCAACTATGAAGGAAATTACTTTTATAGCTTTAGAATGAATTAATCCTTAGATATTTAAAACATTGTAAAAAGCGAAGCTCTTGTGCTTCGCTTTTGTTGTAGTATTAGTTAGATGTATCTTTAGTTTAATTGTAAAATGAATAAGACTTTAAACCTCACCTCTTTTTATACAATGTATTATACCCAGTATAAAGACTTGTACCTAGAATTCAGTGACTTCGGTTTAACTGAGAAAAATTATTGGAAAGAAGTATTAAAACCTAGTAATATTAGCAATAGTGATTTTAAAGAAATAGAAATTAGAATTAAACGGCCCCTACCTCAAGTATTCAAATCATTTTACCAAGAGTACAAAATATTAGACGGTGATATAGAAAGTCATGGCATACGTATTGCTGGTAATCTCGAAGCCCTGAAAGGTTACATTTCATTTGATGACATTTGTCTTAAAATATTGGCTCAAAATTTAATTCCCTTTGGAATTTATAACGATGAATGGTTCGTTTGCCTAAATATGAACGAGCTTATAGCAGATCCTCCTATTGCACTATTTGAAATGAGCAATTGGCATAATGGACAAAAAGCTCTTTCTCACAGAAATTGGTTTTCAAGTTATTCTAGTTTTATACTTTGTATTGAAGAAGTAATAGACAAGAAGTCAATAAAAAATGTATTTGATTGCATTGACCCGATGAATAACTTTTACAAAGCTTACAATTATTGGAAATAGTAAGCTTGATCAATAAACTAGTAACTATATATTCTTTGGCTTTGGCACGCACCTTGATAAATAGGAGGACTATTGTAATTATATAGGGCTTCTACACACTTTACTGAAAAAAAGACAGACTAATATGGGATTTGACAGACAATATTTCGGGAATCAAGATCAGGATATGGATATAATGCCAATTGTGCCGCTCACGGAAGATGAGCTAAGCGATGATGAAAAGAAAAATTTACCTAAAAAGGATTTAACAATTCTCACCTTGAGAAACATGGTTTTCTTCCCTAATGTGGTTATACCTATTACGGTATCTCGCGAGAAATCAGTAGAGGCCGTACAATTTGCCGATAAGAATGGTAAGTTCTTGGGCGTAATTGCTCAAATGGACGATAAAGTAGATGAGCCAGGTGCTAATGACTTATACAAAGTAGGTACACTGGCTCAAATCATTAAGATGATACGTATGCCCGACAATAGCCTTACGGTTTTTATTCGCGGCCAAGTGCGCTTTCAAATTGATTCATTCTCACAAGAAGATCCATATTTCAAGGCTAATGTGACTTACCTTAAAGATATATTGCCCAAAGCCACCAAAGGCTTTAAAGCCATGACCGACAGTGTGCGCGATATGGCGGAGCAAATACTAAAGAAATCGCAGAACGTGCCTCAAGAAGCGGGTATTATTTTGAAAAACATTGAGAATGTTGCTTTCTTAAATCACTTCATTTCTTCAAACCTGAATTGCACGCTACAAGAGAAGCAGCAAATGTTGGAGACAGATAACTTTACTGAGCGCACCGAAATGTTACTTAAACTATTACAAGTTGAATTGCAGCATGTAGAGTTGAAAAACAAAATTACTAATAAGACCAAACAAGATATTGATCAGCAACAACGCGAGTATTTCTTGCAACAGCAATTGAAGTCTATTAAAGAAGAATTAGGGGGTGATAGTAATGATAGAGAAATAAAAGATTTAGTACAGCGTGCAGAGAAAATAAAACTAAGCAAAACAGCTAAAGAACTATTTGATAAAAGCATCCAGAAATTGGAGCGTATGCATCCAACTACACCTGATTATTCTATTACCTATAATCACTTAGATTTAATTCTAGACTTGCCGTGGGATACTTATACAACCGACACTTATGATATTCCCAAAGCACGCAAAGTCTTAGACGGCGATCATTATGGGATGCACAGAATTAAAGATCGCATATTAGAATATATAGCAGTACTTAAATTAAAAGGTGACATGAAATCGCCAATCCTTTGCTTTATCGGACCTCCGGGCATTGGTAAGACTTCTTTAGGCAAAAGTATCGCGCATGCAATAAACCGCAAGTACGTGCGCCTAAGCTTAGGCGGTATGTCTGACGAAAGCGAATTGCGTGGACATCGTAAAACATATATTGGTGCTATGCCAGGGCGTGTTGTGCAATCTTTACGCAAAGTAAAGTCTAGCAACCCTGTATTTATTTTAGATGAAATAGATAAGTTAGGAAAAGATTTTCGCGGTGATCCTAGCTCTGCTTTATTAGAAATATTAGACCCAGAACAGAACCATACCTTCTATGATAACTATTTAGAATTAGAGTATGATTTAAGCAAAGTACTATTCATTGCAACGGCCAATAGCTTGCGCGAAATACAACCTGCCTTGCGTGATCGATTAGAAATAATAGATTTAAACGGTTATGCTGTTGAGGAAAAAATAGAAATTGCCAAGAAGCATTTAATTCCAAAGCAGAAAGAAGCACATGGTTTAAAAAAGCATAAAGTAAGCTTAAACAATGTAGCCATTAGGAAAGTGATTGAAGATTATACGCGCGAAAGCGGCGTGCGCGAATTAGATAGACAGCTGGCTTCCGTAATGCGAAACATTGCCATGCAAGTAGCTACTGATCCGAAGAAAAAAGAATTTAAAATAACCGAGCTAGAAATTGGTGAGATATTACGCAAGCCTAAGTACAATATTGAACTGTACAAAAAAGATAATCCAGCTGGTGTAGCTGTAGGTCTGGCTTGGACTTATGTGGGTGGCGACATACTCTTTATAGAAACGGCTAAAAGCAAAGGGAAGGGTGGATTAACCTTGACTGGAAACTTAGGAAAAGTGATGAAAGAAAGTGCCACAACAGCCCTGACTTATATTAAAGCCCATGCCGAAAGCTTAGGCCTTGATGCTGGCGACATTGATAATAGTCAGTTCCATGTGCATGTACCCGAAGGGGCTATTCCAAAGGACGGACCTAGCGCTGGTGTAACTATGCTTACTTCCTTAACATCGGCTATTCTTGGTAAAAAGGTTAAGAAAAATGTAGCCATGAGTGGCGAAATAACCCTACGCGGTCAAGTACTAAAAGTAGGTGGCATTAAAGAAAAAATATTGGCAGCAAAGCGCTCGGGCATTAAAGAAATTATTCTTTGTTCTGAAAACGAAAGCGACATTGAAGAAATACCAGAACAGTTTATCCGCGGATTAAAATTCCATTATGTCGATAAAATGGAAGAGGTTTTGTCGATTGCGTTGGGGATGTAAATATGTATTTAATACTTGATACAAATACTTGGATATTTTTAGCAAATGGATATGACACAAAGAAAAAATCATATTTAAGAGAAGAACATTTCAATCTATTAGATGAGTTTATTCAATTCACTAGCCAACCGGATATTTATGTGCTAATTAATGATATTATTATAGACGAATGGAACAGGAATGAAAAAAGCATAAGAAAAATAATAACTGAAGAAGAAAATGAAATTTCCGATTTAAATAAAAAATTACAAAACGAAATAAAAAACATTTACAAAAAGACAGGTCTCAAAAATCAGAACAAAAATACAAAGGAGATTAAAAATAAAATCAATAACACTATTAACTTTATTGAACGTTCTGAAAAGCACATCCAAAAAATAAATGAAATTATTTATACTAAAACAGTAAGAGCAGAAATTAGTGATGCAAACTTGATAGAATGTTCTAAAAGGGGGTTAAAAAAAATTGCACCTTTTCACAATTCAAAAAACAATATTGCTGATTGCTTAATTCTTTTAAGTTCAATCGATTTCGTCAAGAAAAAACGGCAAGACAATCAATATGTTGAATTACCAGCCGCATATTTTATATCATTCAACAAGAACGAGTTTAGTTCCCCAAGTAACGAAGAGCTAATCCATGAGGATTTAATTGACTTATTCAATTCAGCCAATATCTCCTATAATACAAACCTTGGTATTGCTATTTCAAGTAGTAAAGAAACAATAGATTACATTGAAAAAGAGACTTACTTAAAATATATTGGCTGCCAATTTGTTGCTAATGAAGAACTACACACTTATCATATTGTTGAACTTAATAACACTCTGTTTGTCCAAAGAAGAACGAGCTCGTATTTAAATCCCAATCAACTATTTATCATATTTAATGGCGAAGATGCTATAACAGATTCTGAAAAAAGGAATAGATATTACAATAACTTCTTGCATTTGGAGGCAGGAAATTGTCAGTTCTGCAACTCCTTACACTTTGTTTGTACATGCGGTGAGGAAGTTAGCATTTATGATACTAACGATTTTAATCATAGCTGTGATTGTGGCTTTAAATTTAGAATGCTAAATGAAAAAGCTGTTGAGTACTAGAATTTAATTAAAAGATACTACTCATCAAACACCAATACACCATTCTTAGTATCCAATCTATACGTTCCTAATTGAGATAGCACCGAAGTTCCAATAAGCATTTCAGCTTTAGCATTGGGAACAATCATACATTCTACATCTTGTACACTTCTCTTTCCGACCTTCAAGGTGTTCAATATAAAGCGTGAGGATTTAGCTATACTCTTATTTTTTAATCGATAACTATCCTCTCCTATCCAATCGGTTACTGTGCCACTTTTTATCAAACGCTCTGCTAAGGCTTCTGACACAATAACATCAGCTGTCCATTGATCATAAGCAAACTGCGCGCTTATTGCTCCATTGATATAGATGGGTATTAAATAGTTCTCGCCTACTTTACGCATAGGTACCAACTCTTTATTCTCTTCACTATAATTTACTCTACTTCGGTCGGTGCTATAGCTCTTGCCATCGTTTAAAAATTGTAATTGCTTGAGCGTTATTTGATCAAAAGCAACATCCATCTGTCCTTCTACGGCAATGGCTAATTCGTTCCCTGCGAAAGGAGAGACGGGCTTAGAAAATCTTAAGCGTCTATTCAAATAAAAATCTAATCGGTCATTTACTTTATGCACGCTTAATAATATGCTGGTATTATTCTTAGTGTAATGGTTGACTGCTGTTTTACTTCCTGTCCATTCGCCCGCTACCCGCTTGCCGTGCCAGATGTATGATTGATTATTTTCTTGTGAAAAACCAAAGCCTTCAAAATCTAATCCATTTTTGCCCCAGAGTAAATAAGCTGTACCATTTTGTTCTTGCGACTTTATAGAGAATTCCGTTTCATAAACCCAATCTTTTGATTCAATGAGGACTTTGTCGGGATAAATATTCTGAATACTTAATGCTTGTGTTGCTTGATTAGAAAAGATATATTTTCCATTGTCAAAGTAATGCTCAATGCTATCGAATTGCCCTTCAGGCCAATTGTTTTTATTGGAATTAAAAGGCTCGTAATACAATATATGCTTGGAGTGATTAATATTCACTGGGCTCAATTCTGTATCCGAAGCCATATGTCTTGGCGCTTGGGAAGTGGCCACACCCATAATAAAATAGATAGCTAACAAGCCAATACTAAATATCTTTTTCCTGTTCATAATAACGAAATATAACTGAAGCTAAAAGATAAGATAAAATATAGGCGAGGCAATCAATCAAATCAAAAGTGCCTGTTATTATCTCAAACTTTTGCATAAACTCAAAAGCTAGAAATAGTAAAATGGGAATCATTCTTATTGCAAGAGACAACTCTCCTTTCCATAAAAGAAAAAAAGCGTAAGTAAATGAAAAAGCCCAACAAGCATCAGGAATAAAATTGCGCACATAAGACCAGGGTACAAAAAGCGGTCGCACCCAATAAATGAATGCGCCTAAACACAAAGGTGCAATAACTAATAAGTACTTACGCATGAGATATAAATATACAAAAAAGGACCAAGCATAACGCTCGGTCCTCTTTCTAGTAGGCCTAAAAAAAATACTTAATAATTCAATAATTTAATACGTTTTCCGCTCGTTCCATTTTGTAACTGAAGGATATATAAGTTTGTTTGCAAGTCCGTTTTATCTATACTAATTTGTTTAGCATTGCTAAAACCTGTTTTAACTACTTTACCATCGATAGAGAATAAGGTCCAAAAGGTTTGACCTGAAACATGAGGTATTGCCACGGTCCATTCATTCGTTTTATCATATACACTTAAGCTATTTAATGAGCTTCTTTCTTTCATTCCCAAAGCAAAGGAACAATTAGGGTTAGCTGTCATTTGAGCAAAATCCATGGTAATGTTGGGACATAATATAGAAGATGATTGATTCGTGTCTAATAATATTGCACCGCTTTTATAATAAAGTGAGATGGCTGTTTTATGATTCATATCCACCGTAGCACCCGAGTCGGCATATATGAAATAACCTCCAAAGACTGTTGACAGACTATCAGAAATAAATGTAGTTCCTGGGCGCAGCACAATTAAGTTTTGAACCGTACTCGTAGAATCTAGCTTTAAGGATTTACAAGGGAGATAAGCTTGGTTTAATGTACTGCCTGTATTCGTCGATACTATGGTCGTATCATTTTGTAATACAATAGTAGTAGCAGGCAATGTAACTGAGCAATTTTGGCCGTAAGATGCCCCAAAACTAAAGAGCATAATAAATGTAATGAAGTATAAATGTTTGATTTTAACTGAGTTTATACAATAAGACGTAATTATGGATAAAAGGGTTGGGAGAAGAATATATTCTGGGCGTGTGTTTTACATTTGCATCTTAATACTTAATATGAACATCTCAGTTATAGGCACAGGTAATGTAGGTCGCACCGTTGTTAAAGAATTGATAGATTTGGACATAGCTATGCATATAGACATTCAAGATCCTGCACCTGAGATTGATGCTATAAAACAAGACTTACGGCATGCAACGAGTTTTGCCAAGTTGGTAACTATTAGTTGGAATGAGTTTATGTTAAATGAAGCAGATTATATTTTTATTTGCGCAGCGGAGCAAGCCACAACTATTGGCGATCGCCTAGCCAAGGCCGAAGGCCACGTAAATATGGTGTACAAACTTTTTGAGAACTATAAAGCTAAAGAAAATGCTCGTCTTATAGTCGTAACCAACCCGGTAGATGTAATAACCTATCATGCTTGGAAAGCGAGTGGTTTAAATCAAAACCGCGTAATCGGTACAGGGACTTATTTGGAAAGTTTGCGTTTTGAATACTACTTATCCCAATTGTTCGATACACCTATCAATAAAATTAGCGGCATGTTATTGGGCGAACATGGGAATAGCGCCGTAACTGCTCACTCAAAAATAACGATTGATAATGTAGCTGGTGATGAAGCCAAAGTAGAAGAAGCGGCCGTATTAGCTATAAATGCTCCGTACAAAATACGCACCGCCGGTGAGTATACGAAGTATGCCATCTCAAAGTGTGCCGTTGGTATTTTTAAAGCCATTTACTTTAAACAAGAAAGAACCTTGCCGGCAGGTTTAATCTTAAATGCAAATAACTGCTCACTATTAGCGTGTGAGCCAATATGTTTTAGTTCGGCAGTTCGTTTTTCTAATGGAGAATTCTCACAAGGTGATTTAAGTGATTGCACAGCTAGTGAAATTGAAAAATTAAAAGCAGGAGCTCGTATTTTGGAGGAGCATACCTTAGCTTACAATAATAAATAATACCTTAGCACTCTTATGGGTGTATTTGATTTATTCTCTATTCTTATTGTAATCGTTGCTGTATTTGCCTATGTTAACCATAGATATGTGAAGTTGCCGAATGCCATAGGCTTGATGTTTGTGTCTATCCTATTCTCTATAACGCTTATTGTTGCAGGCTATTTTAGTCCAGCCTTTAAAGCGCAAACTATGGAATGGCTAGGTCTATTTAACTTTTCAGAATTATTGCTGGATGTACTCTTAAGCTTTATGCTTTTTGCAGGTGCCATTCATATTCGCTTTGAAGATTTAAAACAAGAGAAGCTCAGTATTATACTCTTCTCAACAATGAGCGTCATGATTTCAACCTTTGTATTAGGTGGTGTATTCTATTATCTGCTTCCTTTATTCGGCTTTTCTGTTCCTTTTATTCAATGTCTACTCTTTGGTTCATTGCTCTCTCCTACTGACCCCATTGCGGTATTGAGTATATTAAAAAAAGCAGGAGTGTCTAAATCTTTAGAAACGAAAATAGCTGGAGAATCGTTGTTCAATGATGGTGTTGCAGTAGTTGTGTTCCTGTCCATATTACATATTGCACAAAGCAGTACGGGCGAGTTTCATGCGATGGATATTATCACATTATTCGCACAAGAAGCCATTGGCGGTTTAATACTCGGTCTTGTTTTTGGTTATCTGGGTTATAAATTAATATCAAGTATAGACAACTATACTGTTGAGGTAATCATCACCTTAGCGGTTGTTATGGGTGGATATACCTTAGCACATTTCTTACATGTATCTGGACCATTGGCCATGGTTGTGGCTGGTCTTATTACAGGTAACCAAGGTAAGGAGTTAGGCATGAGTAATATTACCGCTGACTACATTGATAAATTCTGGGAGATTATAGATGAAATTTTAAATGCACTCCTATTCGTATTAATAGGACTGGAATTCTTAATTGTAAATATTAATCCTACAATGATAATGTTAAGCGTACTCGCCATTGTTATTTCATTAGTTACGCGCTATTTCAGTCTTTATGTGCCATCCTTACTCATTCGTTTCAAAGAAAAGATCCCTTCTAAAACGTTAGTCGTTCTTTCTTGGGGAGGATTACGCGGTGGAATTTCAATAGCCTTAGCACTATCACTTTCAGCAGATTTAAATAAGAGTTTGTTTGTAACCATCACTTATTTTGTTGTGTGCTTCTCTATACTCGTTCAGGGCTTAACAGTAGGTAAGCTTTCTAAGAAATTGGCTTAATACATTATTCACTCCAACGATACGTATCAATAGGCAAGTCTAATAACTGAATAACACGATCAACCACGGTGGCCGTTAACTCTTCAAAGTTGGTTGGCTTAGAATAATAGGATGGCGAGGCTGGGCAAATAATACCGCCGGCTTCCGTTACCGTTTTCATATTATTAATATGAATTAAATTATAAGGCGTGTCTCGAACAACGCACAATAATTTGCGACGTTCTTTCAACATTACATCTGCAGCTCTTGCTATTAAATTATCTGATGTTCCACTAGCAATACGACCTAATGTACCCATACTACAAGGACAAACAACTAATGAATCAAAACTACTACTACCGCTTGCAAAAGGTGCATAGTAATCATTGGGCTCATAGAATTTAAAATCATAGTTTTCGAAGTCTCTATTATCTAATTCGTACTCCCATACGTCTTGGGCATTCTTGCTCATCACCACACCCAACTCAATATCTTCGTAGCGAGAAAGTTTGTCCAACAAAACTTTAGCATAAATAGAACCCGATGCTCCTGTAACTCCGACCGCAATTTTTCGTCTCATAATAGTTAGTTGTTAATCATTTACTTTAAAACACAATATTCATTTGAATAAAAACGTTCTAAAATATATTTGATACAAAGCTATACTAATAAATAAGATATAAATATAGGAATATGAAATACGCTGTTAGCATAATCACTTTAGTTACTCTAAGTCTTTTCTTTCTTAGCAAAGATAGTAGCACCTTACACGCAACACCTGCTAGCAAGGGTGGTATTCAATGGATGACTTTTGAAGAAGCACAAGCAAGAATGAAAACAACGCCTAAAAAAGCATTCGTGGATATGTATACTTCACGCTGTGGCTGGTGCAAGGTTATGGATAAGAAAACATTTGCCAACAAACATGTTATTGAATATATGAATGAAAACTTTTACTGCATTAAGTACAATGCCGAATCAAAAAGCGCAATAGAATTTAAAGGAAAAAAATACGAGTATAATAAAGAGTACAAAGCCAATGACCTTGCCATTGAATTAATGAAGGGGCAATTATCGTTTCCTACTTCTATTTTCTTTGATGAAAAATTTACTAACGGCCAGCCCGTTCCTGGTTATTTGGATGTGTCCAAAATGGAAATGACCGCTAAATACATTGGAGAAAACAAACACAAAAAAATGCCTTGGAACAAATATCAATCTGAGTTTAAAGCTACTTGGAAGTAATTCTTAGTTATTTTTTTTTCCTTCTGGGCATTTCTTAAATTTACACTATGGGACGAATATTTGAAGTAAGAAAAGCAGCCATGTTTGCTCGTTATGACAAAATGGCCAAGCAATTTACACGTATTGGAAAAGAAATAATCATTGCTGTAAAAGCTGGCGGTCCAGACCCTGATACCAATGCTGCATTACGTCGTTGTTATCAAAATGCCAAGTCTGTAAATATGCCTAAAGACCGTGTTGAAGCGGCTATTAAGCGTGCCATGGGTAAGGACACCACTGGGTATGACGAAATTCTTTATGAAGGTTACGCACCACACGGTGTTGCTGTACTAGTAGAAAGCGCAACCGATAATGGCACACGTACTGTTGCTAATGTGCGTATGATCTTTAATAAAGGAAATGGTTCTATGGGAAATAGCGGAAGTGTTGCATTTCAATTTGTACGCATGGGCGAATTTAAGGTCAAGAATGAAGATATAAACTTAGAAGAGTTTGAATTAGAAGGTATTGATTATGGTATGGAAGATATTGGAGAAGATGAAGATGGCAACATTATTATCAGAACAAACTTCACAGACTTTGGAAGCATGAGTGAATTTCTTGAAGAAAGAAAAATTGAGCTTATTAATTCTGAACCAACCTATATTCCTACTACAACAGTTAGCTTAGAAGAAGAGCAGGCTAATGAAGTATTGGAGTTAGTGGCTAAATTAGAAGAAGATGAAGATGTACAAAAGGTATATCACAACTTAGCTTAATCCTTTTTTTTCAAAAACGATTCTACCGCTGCTTTAATCTCAGCAATTTCTATAGTATTCATGCATTTAAAATGTTTCTTTGGGCATTTTTCATAACCAATCTTACTGCATGGTCTGCAACCTAATGAATTATTTTCAATGATGATTGAATTAGGCGCAATGGTACTTTTAATATTATTGTAACCAAAATATGGAAACATGCCAAAAGCCGGGGATGTGTTACCCCAAATGGATACAATATTGCGCTTAAAGGCTGCCGCAATATGCATTAAACCAGTATCGTGCGTTACCACTACTTTGGCATATCGTATAATATCGGCACTTTCGTGCAATGAGAACTTTCCACAACTATTATAAATACGAATTGGATCAAGTTTCTTAATCTCCTCTCCTATTGCCTGGTCCGCTTGCCCCCCTTGAAGTATTATGGGATAATCAATGGCTTCACATAATGCGATCCATTTCTCAACTGGCATTTTTTTAGTGTTATGCGCCCCGCCAATAACAAAAGATATATAACCAGCACTATGGCTCATCGGTAAGTCTTTTGGATCAATTTTTTCTTCTTCTGGAATAAAATAATCTAAGCCTTGACCGTCATTGGCAATTTTTAGCTTGCGCGCAGTATGCATATAACGATCAACGATGCTTTTATCGGGCAATGTATTGAGTTTGAGTTTCGTGTAAAGAAACTTCTTGCCATTTAACTTATTTACACTCGTAATTTGAACATCACTATTAGCTGCTTGACGCAACATTGATTTAATATAACTTGAACGATAGTTATTATGTAAGTCAAAAATAAAATCAAACTTCTCAGGTAATAACTCAAAAACCATCTCGCGCAAATCACTTTCTAGCAAATGAAACTGATCAATATAAGGATTGGCTTCGAGAATTTGCGCGTACTTTTTCTTTGTTAGAAAATGAATTTGAGCATTTGGGTACGTCTTTTTTATATTTCGCATCAAGGGCGTAGTCAAGACAATATCTCCAATAGATGAAAAGCGAATAATTAAAATTTTCATACTAATAGTAAACCTTGGCTGTAAAATATTTAGACTTTGTACCTAAAGGCAACTTAGCATTATCCGAAATCTTAATCGTTACACCTTTAGCACGATCTGAACTTGGCAGGAAATCAATAACCTCAGCCAAAATAAATCGCCCGTTTTGTGTATTCTTAATCTTTATTATTCCACCCTTTTTTGCCAAATTAGTTAGGACATAAAACTTAGCTCCTGCGGTTCCTGAGTAGAAGAATGATGCTTTTCCAGTGGTATTCTTAAGTAGTGTTAGGCGTTGAAGTTTTGTACTTATAAACGGATCCGCCTTTTCGGTTTTAACGACAATAGGATTACTTTTTTTCTCTGTCGATAAGGCTAATGCTTTATCGGTCTCTTCTTTTTTCTTAGCTTTCGCTTTACTTAAGCGTTCCTTTATTTTTTGCTCGCGTGAGATATCTTTCTGAGCAAGTGCATTCTGTTTGCGCTTCTCTTTTGCAATTGCCTTTCTTCGGATCTCAATTCTTTTTTGAATAGCTTCTTCTCGTTCTGCTTTTTGTTTGGCGTATGAACTTGTAAATATTTTTTCCTTTGCCTTTTTCTTTGCCTTTTTCTTTGCCTTTTTCTTTCTCGATTTGTTCTTCTTTAAGAAGTTGCGTTCATCATCAGAAATTTGATTAACAGCAACTACTTGATCTTCTTTAGAAGGTTTAGGATTCTTAATTCCATTGTATATACTTTTAAGTCTTTTCTTTTTTACTTTTTTTAATTTTGTAACACCATAGTCTACTTCTACCTCTGCTTTCTCGCGTTCGTTGCCATAATCATACTTCTCCTCAACAATGTACATTGGAGCATCGTATTCATTTTTTAAATCGTATTTTACAAAACCAATGATCAACTTTTGTCCATCATCTATTCTATCAATTGTATTTTGATCATTCCAATTAAGTAATTGATCTTTTGATACAAAATACTCTTGCATAATTTGCTTCAAATTTTGTCCCTTTCTTACCCGATGTGTTAGTTCTCTAAATACAGTATTGCCTTGATCTGTCTGTCTAATCTTATAATAGTTAGTCTCTGTCAATGGAATATACAACCTAGTCTTACCTTCAATAGATACATCTTCATCTAAGTTGTTACAGATGGCTAATGTTGATGGACGAACAAAATATTTCTCCGCTATGCTGTAAAATGTTTCTTTGTCCTGAATTTGGTGCATAATGCAGTCCACCCCAAAGTCATTAACAACTTCAAACTGCTGTGCATAGGTAATACAATTAGTTGCTACAAGGATTAGTAGTAGTAGGTATAGCTTTTTCATTTCTAATAGGAATGCCAAATTAAGCCAATTCAATTTTCCTTCAAAATCTTTACCTTCTAATCACATCCTATTTAGACAATATGTTAATAAGATAAAATAAACAAGCGTACCAAGCGCATGGAGCTCACATTCCGATTGTAATTTTGAGTATAATCTAGCTTGAAATATATAATTTATGCCAAATCTTACTTTTATTGGATTGCCAGGCTGCGGAAAGACCTATTGGGGTAATAAGTTGGCTCAGCACTTAGCTATACCGTTTCATGACTTAGATCAAATGATAGAGAAAGAAACTGGCCGTAAGATTGCTCAAATATTTGCTGAACATGGTGAAGAGCACTTTAGAAAATTAGAACATAATATGCTTACAGCATTCTATAAAAACAATGCAGTAACTAATTATATATTGGCATGTGGTGGTGGCACGCCGGCTTTTGATAATAATATGGATATTATTAATTCAAATAGTAAGGCAGTATTCTTAGATGTTTCAATTAGTAATATTATAAAGCAACTTACTAGTGATAAGCAAGCCAACAGACCATTGCTAAAAAATGGTTCGACAGAACAGCTAGAGCAACTACTATGCATCTTACGAGATAAGCGGCTTCCGTCCTATACTAAGGCATCATTTAGTGTGACAGCTCAGGACATAAATTTAGACAACCTTAAAGAAATATACTTTTATGAATAAGAAAATAATATTGAGCGGTATTGTGTTTTCAGGAAGTGCCGTTGTTTTAGGCGCCATGAATGCCCATTATTTAAAGCAATTTTTCACACCTGATTTAACAGCAAGCTTTGCGACCGGTGTTCGATATCAAATGTATCATGGACTAGCATTGATTAGTATTGGAGCTTTATCCAACTTTCTAACTCACAAGACTACCAACTTATTAAATCTACTTTTTAGCTTAGGCACAATACTTTTCTCATGCTCAATATATATATTATGCGCGTTTAAGAGCAACGGTATTATTGGTTTAACTGGCTTAGGCATATTAACACCTATTGGTGGTTTAGTATTAATTATTGGCTGGATATACTTTTTTATACAAATAGTAAAAAGCAAGCCTTAGACCTATTTCAAATATTAAAAAAACCCGACTTTAAAAGTCGGGTTTTTTTATTGTATGGTTTAAATTATATTATTCGTATTGATCAGTTTCAGGTAAAGTGAGATTTTCGCTTCTTGAGCCTGCTCCTGTTTTATCAATATATTCAGGACGATTCTTATCGTAAAAAATACGCATACCTGGTACATCACCAATAATTCTAAATTCAGTTCTTCTGTTGTACTGACGATTTACGTCATTACTATTTGGTTCCATTGGCTCACCTTCTCCTAAGCCACGTGCTACCATTCTTGAGCGCTCTACACCCTTTTTAACCAAGTAGTCCAATACTACTTTAGCTCTTCTTAATGATAGTTTATCATTAGAATTACTTGTACCAATATTATCAGTATGGGATCTAATTTCAACACTTACCGCCGGATTATCTTTCATAAAGTTTACCAAAGAATCCATCGCTGCAAAAGATCCAGGGTGGAACTTAGCTGTATTAAAGTCATAATATACATTCTGTACACGGAACTCAGTATTGTTACCAATTTTCTGCATATAGATTGTTACTGATGTTGTATCATCCGGATCCATTACAGATTTTGTAGAAGTATTTACTATTGTTCTCCCAGATACATAACCTTCTTTATCAGCTGCTAAAGAGTAGTTGTTACCTAAAGGAGTGTAGAACATAAAGTTCCCAGTTTTTGAGAAGAAGGTATCTTGAATGGCACCTTTATTATCGTTAGTCATTTTAATCACCGCGCGATCAATAACTTCACCTGAATTTTCATCTACAACTTTACCTCTTACATAGAAGTTAGGCTCTTTAATTACTCTCCAAATATCATCACAACATGTTGGATTTTTGGAATAATAACTTCCGTAACGATTAGAAACAATATACCCATTAGACTTTTCTGAATTGTCTTGAATATAGTACATATCATCTTGTGGTGAGTTTATTGGAAATCCTAAATTACGCACATTTCTATATCTCGAAGGACCTCCATCTGCAGTAAAAATATCGTAACCTCCAACACCAATTAAACCATTCGAAGCCCAATATAACTGCCCTTTTCTTGAGTCGTAGTATGGAGTAATTTCGTCTTTTACTGTATTAATTGCTTTACCACAATTCTGTGCTCTTCTATATCTTCGTGATTCTTCTCTTGTTGAATCATATATAGAATACCAAATATCATAACCACCCCTTCCTTGAAGCTTTCTGTTTGAACTAAAGAAGATAACCTCTTTCTTGTTACCAATATAAGCAACATGAGGATTAGTACTTGATACGTCTTCATTATCATCTTGACCTCTAAAGTTCAACATTTCAACTTTAGACGATTTACCCCAAATTCCCTTTTCTACGTTGAAGTTAGAAACCCATATTTCACATACAGTTCTCATACTATCACGCTCACTACATTTAGTATAATAAAAACGGTCACCGCCTGGGCTCCATGCTCCATTTCCAATGTGTTGAGACTTAGAAGTAAATACTTTTGAACCGTCTTTAAAGTCCATTGATACCTCAAAACTATCTTTAATACGTGTGCGGTCAAATTCCTTTGGCGCCCATCTAAATTTTGAGAAGTGATCTTTACGTCTATCTTTTCCTTTATAAATAATTTTGTTAGAATTCATTGTAGCATACAACAAAGCCGAGTCGCCTAATGGTACAGGCGAATACTCAGTGTAAGAAGAATTCACATTTGGACCTGCATTCTTAACATAAGCACGCTCTGGATTTAAAATAGACTTTTTAGCCATCTTACAACCAGCGATATCAATATCAACCTGCTTCATTAATTTACGCTTGTCTTTTCCTCTGTAATTTTTCTTAAACAGTTCGAATCGAGCAATTGCCTCGTCGTACTCTCCATTCATCTTACGCATATGTCCTTCATAGAAAGGAGCTTTTACATAATCAGCAGATAATAATTCGTATGCAATACGATAATACTTACCTGCAAGAGAATAATCTCTGTTATAACGAAGTGCTTCTGCTAGTTTCCAGTTAATATGAGGGTTACGAGGACGCTCCTTTAACAGTTGGAAGTAATACTCCTCAGCCGTGTAATAGCTCGCTTCTTTAAATAGATTGTCGGCATATTTAAGCTTTTTCTTGAATGGAAGCTTAGCAATTGGATCATCCTTTTTTTGAACTTTTTGAGCATTTACACTTCCTATTACCATTAGAAGTGACACTAGAGTTAATAATATTATTTTCTTACTCATTTATTTGAAATGTTAATAGCTGTAAATATATGGATTGAAATCTTAAAAGTGAAATTCATTCACTTTATTTTTTTTAAAATATATCTTGTCTAGAATCTAGAGCAAGGAAAGGCTTTATTTCTAAACAAATCTAATGGACTTGGCTTGACATATGAAAGGGCAATTTCAAATCCACCATTACCGTTAGAAGCTGTTTGTAAGTCTGATGTATTATAATCATAACCTAAACCTAAACGAAACCCTTGCCACTCTAAACCAAAGTTAGCAAGAAGCGCATCGCCCATACGTGTATATGCCCCAATAAATACTTTAGGAGCAACAGCAGGTAAATAGGTATCACCTACAATATACTTAAACTCAGCACCCGCAACTAATTCCGTTGCCGCACTTTGTGTTTGATAATATGCTGATGGAGAAACCATTAATCTTGTACTTGCCATCCAGTCCAAACCAAACTGACCATTAATTCTTAAAGCAAGACCTGCTTCATTATTCGTTTTACGCAATAAACCATCGTTTGGCTGGTTTAAGTTAAATGCAGAAGCTCCAAGATAATAAGAAACTTTTTCATGTATTGCATGTCTCCAAGAAAGACCAACATTAGCCATGAAGTAATCAGTCTTAGGATTAATTAACTCACCAGTAGTTCCTGGTTGGAAACCTCCATTAAAAAATTCATCTCCGAAATATAAACGAGAGAAGTCTATACTTCTTTGTGTATATCCACCTTGCATACCAAGAGATAACTTAGTTTTTCCATCATCGTCTAAGGCTAAGTGATAAGCCATAGAAGCCAATATTGAAGTATTAGCTAAATTTCCGTCACCAGAACGATCATTAAAAATAGCAAGACCTACACCAAAGTAATCGTCTTGCCCAATCCCTTTAAAGATTGGAGCATCAATAGATCCTGCAAAAGTTACAAATGGTACCGTTACACTATTCCACTGATTACGATAAATCGCATTAGCACGCCACATACCGCTGTGTGCGCCGGTATTAGCCGGGTTTAATGTCAAAGGCGACATATTAAACTGTGTAAAGTGAATGTCCTGAGCCTTTGTATTTGTCATGACAAATACAAGAGCAATAATTAGTAAAGACTTTAAAGTTGATTTCATTTTTCTAAATCTTGGCATAAATATATAACTTATCTGATTAATGTAACGGTTCCTTGTTTATTAAATATTCTTCCGGTCGAAGTTTTGGCTTCAATCATGAATACATATGCACCCATAGGCTGCGGTTCTCCTTTATATCTTCCATTCCAACCCTCTTCAATATCTGTCGTTTGCCAAATTAATTCGCCCCAACGATTAAAGATTCTAAAGTAATTTAAAGTTGCAATGCCTCTCTTCTTAATTTTGAGCAAGTCATTTATACTTGTACCACTGCCTGGTGTAAATGCATTAGGCAAATCCAACAACGTTTCTGGTGACACTCTTATATATATGGAGTCTTTACTTTCACATCCATTCTCCGTTTGTCCTGTAACGAAATACATCGTTGAAACAGCTGGCGTAGCCACCGGATCAGAAACTGTTGTATTATCTAATGCATAAGGAGGGAACCAACTAAATAAGCTGGCATTACCCTTTGTATAAATCTGATGGCTTTCGCCAGGATATATTGTTACATCCTCACCAGCATCAATAACGGTTTGTGGCGCTATATTAATAACCACCTTATCAGTATCTACACAACCTTTTGCATTAGTTCCATATATAGTATATTCTATTGGTACTATGGCACTAGAAATAGGGTCACCAATAGAGTCGTTATTTAAATACAAGCTAGGTGTCCAATAATAACTAATAGCACCATTGCTCGAAAACTGCACAGAATCTCTTGGGCACAAAACTGTTTCGCTTGGGCTTGTAAAGCTAAATTCTACCGGGTTAACTGTTATATTTACGATATCAGTATCGCTGCATCCTATAGGTGTATTTACAATTAATTGTAGGAAGGTTTGATTCCGCCCTGTAAATACTGGATTAGACGTATTGGCTCCAATGAGGTCTGTTCCTGGTGTCCAAGTGTACGTATAATTGGGGTAGTTAGCTGGCACAACCGTTGCTTGTAATTGTATAGTATCATAATCACACATTTCTCTATTAGCACCTGCTTCAATTATAGGAATAGGTTCTACAGAAATATTGATGGTTTTACTCATTGGATTACAACCCGAAAAGTTGGCAGTAACCGTATATGAAATAGAACTATCTGGAGTAGATGTTGGATCTTCAATGGTAGGATTGTCTAAGAATGTTGATGGGCTCCATTGGTAGTTAAAATATGGATGACCGTCAACTCTAATCGGTACAAAACTACCTTTACAAATCGTTGTATCTGGTGTAAGCATTACAATATCATCAGGAACGACTTCAATAGTTATGGTATCCATACCTGTGCAACCTGCAGCTCCAGGATCAGCATTTAATATTAAATCAAATACACCTTGCTGTGTGAAAGTACCTACCGGATTAATAATACTTGTAGACGATAAAAACTGTGCTCCACTCCCACTCCAAGTATAAGTATATTGTTGGGCTGGACTAATGGTTGGATTAAATGCAATGGACAAATTTTGACATATAATACTATCATTACCAATATTAATGAGCGGTGGTTGCTTCATAGTTACGGTAATAGAATCATTTAGAACAGGACAACCTGCTTGAGGATAAGCCATGGCCACATTATAAGTTGTTGTAACATTAGGACTTACTGTTGGCTCTTTAATTGTAGGGTTACTAACACCAGCAATTGGGGTCCAAGTATAAGTCAATGAGTCATCGCCATTTACCTGAATAAAGACTGAATCCTCAGCACAAATGGTAGTATCGCTGGAAGCAATATTAGCAATGTAATTATCACTAATTAATATTTCAACAGAGTCAACAATAGATGTAGTACAAGGTGCATATTGATATATGATTAAACTTTCTGTTCCTTCAGCAATATTATCGCCAATGCCCGATATATTAATATAGACTACGGTATCGTTGGCAGGTATTGTGACCGTTCCAGATAGTGTGTTATAATCAACACCATTAATTGCATTACCACCTAAGCCATAATTTACAGGATAAGGGTTTGGAGTTGCAACAGGTCTTGAAATTTTTATTAAGCCAGCTGCACAACCTTCAACCACATAAGGTTGCGGTGTATTCAAAGCTGAAAGTGGTTGAAACGAAATTGAGTTAGAAGTTAAACTTCCTGCTTTTATGAAAACCCCAGAGTCTAAAATTTGATCTAAAGCGTCTGCTACAGCTAATTTTAGATGATATGTTGAACAAGGCTGCACTTCCGTTTCTGCCGTAAGTACAGTTGTTAGTCCGCGATAAGTTACACTTGTTCCGGTTTGATTACAATTAAAAAAAGTATTGTAGGGAGAAAGTCCATTACAACCAGGAGCAGCATTACACTGTGCCAAAGTTCCTCCAATGGAACAAGCACAGTTTAAATTCATACAATTAATTGTCTTAACACCTACAGGACATGAGGCAGTTCCTGGTACCAAAGCAATATTTTTTGCATTATTAGTAAAAGGCCCAGTAATACCTGGACCACTAATAAAAAATCCAAATACATCATTGAATGAACAAGTAAAACCGTCATACTCCTCTGAACCAAAAACATAATCAAACTTAATTGAATCACCCAATGGCACAAAATCAAATTCTAGAACACAAGCGTTTAAAGTAACACCTCCTGATAGTATAAATAAATCAGCATCAGCACCTCCAGTTGTAGCTGTTGAAGCTAGATTGATGGCGGCTCCATCTACCCCCCAATTAGCACCCGCTGTTGCAGCCATACCAGATGTAAGAACAATACCCGTATCAATTCCTAAGTTTGTAGTATTAGGAGGTACAACCATATACACACCATTAGCAATAGGGTCACAAGCTAATGTTGGGTTAGAAATTGAAACGCCTTGCCCAACCAATGATTGTGCTAGTGCAGTGGCAGTTTGATTAGACGTGACCGTCAACTGTGCTTTTATACTGTTCGGTAGGATGGTAGCAAAAGCCATAAAAACAATTAAAAGAAAATTACGATTTATATTTTTTGTATGCATATCAATTAACAAATTTACTAATTTTAAGGCAATTTTTCAGTTTTTGCCCTGCTCATTCTCTTGATTTATACACATAAAGGTGGATATTTAATCGTTTAACAAGCAGCGAGTATGGAGCTTTTTTTGAGCATCCTTAGTACGTTTGCCACTATGGCTAAAAGGTCAAGAAAAAAAGCACCAGCAAAAAAGGAAGCACCTTCTATCTTTAAAGACGGAAGATTGAAAGGAATCGTTGGCGTATTTTTAATATTTACTATTCTTTTTTTATTCACAAGCATGTTCTCTTACTTGGGTACTTGGAAACAAGACCAAGACAAAGTATTTAACGCAACAGATTATGTAAGCTTTGTATTTGAAAAAGATATTAAAGTAGATAATGCCGCGGGCAACTTAGGCGCTATTACAGCGCACAATATTGTGTTCAAAGGGTTTGGACTAGCGAGCTATCTATTCCTTGTCTTTATTATCATTTTTATCATTAATCTTCTTAGGAAAAAAGCGTTTACTTCCACGCTCAAGTTTTTATTCTACACCGCCATTTCGGTATTGCTGTTAAGCCCTCTACTCGCCTACTTTTTTAATTCTGGCGTTATAGGCAATGGTCAGCAATTTCAATATGGTGGATCATTTGGCAATACCATAGTTAGCCTGCTAACTGGTGCATTTGGCTCAAGCGGTGCTTTGGCTATAAATATTGCGCTGGCCATAGCCTTGATTATCTTATTGTTTAATCCAATTATAAAACTTCCTTTTTGGTCTAAACTATTTCAGAAAAGAAATATTATTCCATTACAAGATGAAGCTGAAATAAAAGCAGCAGAAGTTGCAGTACCTGAAGTTGCTATTCAAGAGCCTTCCCCAGAACCTATTTTAGAAATAGACGAAAGCATAAGCCCAGAAATTGTACTAGAAGAAAAAACAGAACCAGCAGTAAGCAATCCTTTTGACCAACTAACTTTAGTCGAAAAAGAAGAACCTGCTCAAACGGAAGCGTCTCCTGCAATACAAGGAACGGAAATAGAGTTAGACACCGCAACACCTGTAAAAAAAGCCGAACAAAAAACGGACGAACTTGAATTAGAAGTTCAAGCAATAAAAGAAGAGGAGAAAATACCGAACGACATTAAGCTGGCAACAGACGAATTATACGACCCATCATTAGACCTCCGAGATTATAAATTCCCGACGATTGATTTACTAGAAAACAGAGTAAATACAGGTATGAATATTGACAAGGATGAATTAGAGAATAATAAAAATCAAATCATTAATACGCTCAAGAGTTTTAAAATTGACATTCAAAAAATATCGGCTACTATTGGGCCAACAGTCACACTCTATGAAATTGTTCCTGCCGAAGGTGTGCGCATATCTAAGATTAGAAACTTGGAAGATGACATTGCACTAAACCTTGCTGCTTTAGGGATACGCATCATCGCGCCTATTCCAGGCAAAGGTACGATTGGAATAGAAGTTCCAAATAAGAATAAGCAAATAGTCAATATGCGCACCTTGTTGGCTTCTGAAAAATTCAAGAATACAGAGGCCGCATTACCGATTGCTATTGGTAAAACAATATCTAATGATAACTACATTGTAGACCTTGCCAAAATGCCTCACTTATTAATGGCAGGAGCAACGGGTCAAGGTAAATCTGTAGGGATTAATGCGCTCTTAGTTTCACTACTTTATAAAAAGCATCCGTCACAATTAAAGTTTGTTTTAGTTGACCCTAAAAAAGTTGAGTTATCCGTTTACCGATTAATTGAAAAACACTTCTTGGCTAAATTACCAGATGAAGAAGAGGCCATTATTACTGATACAAAAAAAGTAGTCAATACCATCAATGCACTTTGTATTGAAATGGACGAGCGTTATGAGTTATTAAAAAATGCAGGCGCCAGAAACTTGGCGGAGTACAATGCCAAGTTTATCAAACGAAAATTAAACCCTGAAAAAGGACATAAATATTTACCTTATATCGTATTAGTTATTGATGAGTTTGCTGATTTGATCATGACAGCAGGTAAAGAAATTGAAACACCAATTGCACGCTTGGCTCAGTTGGCTCGTGCTATCGGTATTCACTTAATTGTAGCTACGCAAAGACCTTCAGTAAATGTTATTACGGGTACAATCAAAGCCAACTTCCCAGCCCGCATGGCATTTAAAGTTTCATCTAAAATTGACTCTCGCACCATCCTAGATACTGGCGGTGCGGATCAGTTGATTGGTCGTGGAGATATGCTTATATCAAATGGTGGTGAGCTTGTACGCTTACAATGTGCCTTTGTAGATACGCCAGAAGTAGAAGCTATTGTAGAGTTTATTGGACAGCAAAGAGGCTATCCAATAGCACACGAATTACCAGAATATGCAGGCGCCGAGGGAGATACCGGTTCTAATGGACAACAAGACGTAAGCAGTTTTGACAAAATGTTTAAGGAAGCAGCAGCACTCGTTGTAACTTCTGAAAGTGGTAGCACAAGTATGCTACAAAGACGGTTTAACTTAGGTTACAACAGAGCAGGACGCATCATGGATCAATTAGAAGCTGTAGGTATTGTTGGACCAAGCCGAGGCAGTAAAGCACGCGAAGTCATGGTTAAAACCGAAGCAGAATTAATGGAAGTTTTACAAGAATTAAATATTCAATAATGAATGAATTAAGAGCAATACGCCAAGAAGAAATTGATCTAATAACGAGCATGCTTTCATTAGCCATGGTCTCTTACTTAACAGAAAGCATCCCAGCCGAAGTGAGTTCATACAATCCCAAACAAACTGAAAGTATAAACTTATCATTAAATAAAAACATGGACTACAATGGCGACATTATGCGTGTGGAATATGTAGATACTGATGATATATTAGTAACCATAACCTTAACCAAAAACAAAGACGGCCAGTTATTAGATTTAGATTTTTGGAAAGAAGGTTTTATCCCATTAATCGAATATCCAACGGCACACAAAATAAAAATAGTGCGCTAGCGATTATTTGCTTCTTTAAAGGCCTGATTTAATATTTTAAAATCCAGAGCTCCTCTATAAATTTTTATATGCTCCGCAATGACAATGGCTTTAATTGCTCTTTTCTCCAAAGACATTATTTTATCAACTATATAGAAAAGTGAGCGCTGCTTACCAGGTGTTAGTGCATGAAATAGTTCATTAAACTCCTCATCTGCATCAAACAACTCAGCAAACTCTTGTGGCAATGGCATGCCATAATCAGACGTATCTTTTTCTATTTGCACCTCTATTGGACTTCCTTCTCGCAGTTTTAATCGTTTAGAACGCTCTTTATTCATATAAATAAAATAATACTCATTGCCCGCAGCATTAATAGCCGCATGAAACTGCAAGCTTTTATTTAAGGTAACCAAAAAACGCGTCTGCTTTTCTTTTTTATAAAACTCAACAAGCTCTAAAGGGACTTTAATATGATAGGAACACAAAGGATTGTCCGTAAACTTGGCCAATTTAGTTTTGAAGCATTTCATTATTTTTTTAATATGCTTTCACCATTCAAATTAGTGGTTAAATAATCCGTTATCACATTGAACATGGGCAACATTTTTTTTAAACCTTTGGCGACCTCTTTATAAAAATCAGGAGCAAAGGCCTCCTTATCTGTAAACTTATGCCAAATAATAAATTGCTTATGATTCAATAAATCAATGTTAGGGTTATCCTTTTCAAACCCCTTGGGTTTACTCTTTAATTTATCTCCTTCTAATACTCCAAAGTAATCTTTAAACGCTTTACTATTTATCACCTTTCGCAAAGGTTTTGCATCTAAATCTATTTGCTTTCTTATGTGCAATAGATCCTTAGCATCTGGCGCCCAGAAACCACCTCCTACAAAAAAGTTACCTTTTTCTAAATGATAATACAACCCACCGCGTCTAGCTTCGCCAGAACGCTTAAAACCACCACTCCAATGCGTTTTATACGGCGTTTTATCTTTAGAGAAGCGTACATCTCTATAAATTCTATGCAAGGATTTCTTACCTGTGGGTGTATCAACAACATCAAATTTATTGACTTCAGCTAGCACGGCATCAGCAAAGGCAATCACCTCTTCGTGATACTTTTGATAAGTCGCTTTATTCTTTTCAAAAAAAGGTCGATTGTTATTCTTTGATAAATCATCTAAGAATTTAAAATTTGCTTTAGTAAGTTGTGCCATGAAGTAAAAATATGAAATGTATTGTATATTTTTTTTAGATAGAAAAGACTATTTTAAGCAATACATTATTGCATCTTCAATAATAAATTACGACAGTATCAACTAGTTTATAACTAATACAATTAATAACTACTCAATCTGACCCTTCTCAGAAAGTAACATAGCAATAGGTCGCGTGGCGGGAATTTCTGAGAAAACGATTAGCATAACAACCGTTATGGGCACACTTAAAACCATGCCTGTAACGCCCCATAAAGCTCCCCAAAGGGAAAGCGCCAAGATGACTACCAACGAACTTAAATTCATTGAATCGCCCATGAGTTTAGGTTCAATTACATTTCCTACCAAAAACTGTATGCCTGAAACAATAACCAACACCCAGATAGCAGGAGCAAACTCTCCAAATTGCAACAAGGCAAATACTGTAGGGAAAATAGTCGCAATTAAAGAACCAATCGTTGGAATAAAATTCATGATAAAAATCAGGAAAGCCCAAAAAGCAGCGCCATCAACACCGATGATTTTAAGTACTACAAAACTCAAAACTCCTGTTAGCAAACTAACCAATGTTTTCAATGCTAGATAACGTCCGATAGAAACATCTACCTTATCCATAATTGAAAATACTCGCCCCTTTTCAGAAGAATTAGCCAAGACCGCCTTAATCTTATCCTGAAAACCAAACTCCTCTAAAAACAGAAATAAAACGTAAATCAGGATTATAAAAATATTCCCTAAAAGAGAACTAACCACATTAAAGACATTGCCCAAAATATCTGCAAATTGCAAACCTCCACTCATTTCATTTAACTGTTTTACAATATCTATATTAAGTAATTGATTAATCTTATCGGCAATGTTGGAGATATTAGCTTGGTACAGAGCGAGATTACTAGATAAGGCTTCGATATTACTTGTAAGTACTTGAACAAAGAATACAATAAGCCCAAAGAAAAAAAGTGAAGCAATCAAGTTCTCTAACCAATTGGGCAAAAACAAGCGAAAATGTTTGCTTCGGCGCAAGACTTTTTTGATCTCACGAATAATAAACCAAATAAAAACAGCGAGAACAAAAGGAATTAAGAAATCCTGTCCATAAATCAATACAATTCCTATAAAGAAAAGTATGATTGATAAGTTAGCTCCTTTACTTAAATTCATTACGCCAAAAATAGTAATACTACTCCTCTAAAACCAATTTGATTGGCAAGTGGTCACTAAAGCCATGCTCGTTATAATCTGCTTTCGTAGGTCGCGAGAAACGTACAGGTGTATTATAATCACCTTTGACCATTTCAGGAAAATGCACAATCTTCGTACCTTTTACTTGAAATGGATATTTACTAGAGTTTACAACTAAAGATTTTGACACTATGAATTGATCTAACAGCCCAATCTCATTACCATAAACATGAGTCCCAAATTTACCATCAACAAATTGATACATTAAGTTATAAAGAATGTGACTCGTTGAGTTTTTTACTTTTTCTAAATTAGGTGTACTGCGCAAATACTCGGTGAGTGACCGATCAAAAGGTTCATCATTAAAATCGCCCATTAAAACAATAGCGGGGTTCTTTTCTTTTTTCTGTTCGTATTTTATGTCATGAATTCGTTCAATCCAATAACTTAATATCTCACCTACCATCATCCGATATGGCTCCGATTCATACTTTCCGCCCAAACGAGCTGGCCAATGATTCCCAATCAGAATTAATTCATTTCCCTTTTTAGTAGTCAAGTTTACTTGAAACAAATTGCGCGTTGCATTTCGTTTCATAACTTCTAAACTAAATATATGACCGTCATCAGTATACTTGTCACTATCATAAATAATGGCAATATCAATTCCTCGTTTATCTTTTGAATTATGATGTAATACTTTGTAGCTCCTGTTTAATACTTTACCTACTTTATCCATCAATCGTTGTACAACAGCTTCATTTTCTATTTCACACACGCCTAAGATATCAGGACCTAAACCGTTATTCATTTTTTGGAGAATTGAAGCAATATTTCCAATCTTCTTATTAAGAACTGTGGCTGTCCAACCTTTTAATTCTCTCTTTATTTTCTTTTGTAACCAATCAGGTCGGTCTTTAGAATTGGCAACATCGAATAGATTTTCAAGATTCCACCAATAGATAAAATGTTCTGTCTTCATAGGAAATGGTTTAACTCAAATATAATAAGTCTCGAAAAACTTACATACTCTTGCGCACAAACTTGGTCAAGATCACAATCGTATTGCCATTTACCTTCCCTTCAATCTGCTCCTCGTTATCTGGTACCAATCTTATTTTTACCACTTTAGTTCCTTTTGGTGCAATGAAGTTTGTGCCTTTTACATTTAAGTTCTCCGTCAAGTTTATACTATCACCCGTTTGCAAAACAGTACCATAGGCGTCTTTATGCACTACTTTATTTGCTTCAGCATTTTTTTCGGCATTAGCCCAAGATAATAATTCATCGTCTAAATAAGCATTTTCTAAAGCTTCTTTAGCCCAATCATGAGCATTTAATTTATCCAACAACTTATAAGACAACACTTGAACAGCCGGCACTTCGCTCCAAATACTCCCTGTCAAAAAACGCCAAAAATTACCATCAGCATAATCTTCACTTTGAAGCTTATCCAACACTTCTTTACTTACGACTACTTGGTGCTCAGGCAAGTCATTTTTAGGTGCTACGGTAAATGCAAAAAGCGCATCACTTTTTTCATTACTCAATTCGCACTCGCCTTTACTTCTTTCAACTAAGGTTTTATCTATTGCCATAAGTCGCAAATGTATTATTTCATGGCTAGAAATGCTCTTTTAGCCTTTACTTTGAACAAGAGCCGAGCATATTGAACAGAGCACTCGATCAATATGTTTGAGCCTATTTAAGTACAAAAAAAAACTAAGCATGCGCATTATAGACTTAAGTTATAAGAATATCCATATAAGCTTACAGAGCAAGGGAGCTCCTACTTCATTCGATCAATTAACTCCTATGGATATGATTGTTACAGCTATTGCAAAAGATATTCTAGAAGAAATAAAAAGTAAAGCAAATCTAATGCAGCTAGAACTCAATGATTATTCTGTTCAAGTAACATTGAGAACGAACGAAGAAAAAGAAAAATCAAAAATTATTGAGACGCAGCTTATATTCAACGATAACTTATCAGTTGTGCTAAAAAATAAGTTTCAAAAAATTGCCGACAGAGCACATTTAAAAAGAATGTTGGGCAATGAATTAGTATTTCAAGCATCTCAATTAAAATAATAAATCATGAACCTAAACATACAAGACACTTTCAATAAAGAACTACCCGCCGACCCGATCAAAGAGAACACCCGACGTCAAGTGGAGGAAGCAGCTTATTCTTTTGTAACGCCTCGAGTACCAAGCGCGCCAAAAGTGCTACACATATCTGAAGAAATGCTAAAAGAGTTAGGCATCACTGCGGAAGAAGCTAAAAGTGACTTATTCAAAAATATATTTACCGGCGCAGCCATTTACCCGGACACCCATCCCTATGCCATGTGTTATGCCGGACATCAATTTGGCAATTGGGCAGGTCAGTTGGGCGATGGTCGTGCCATTAATTTAATGGAAATTGTGTACAATAATAATCGTTGGGCATTACAACTTAAAGGTGCGGGCGCTACTCCATACTCACGCACGGCAGATGGCTTAGCCGTGCTTCGCTCATCTATACGCGAGCATTTATGTAGCGAGGCCATGTATCATTTGGGTGTGCCTACTACCCGCTCATTATCGCTGTCCATTACAGGAGTTCAAGTCATGCGCGATATCATGTACAATGGCAACCCTGCTTATGAAAAAGGTGCCGTTGTGTGTCGTGTTGCACCGAGTTTTATTCGCTTTGGCAACTTACAGATCTTTATGGCGCGTAAAGACACGAAGAATTTAAAAGCCCTTGTCGATTATACCATCAAACATTTTTACCCGCATATAAAAGGGACGGGCAAAGAAGCTTACATTCAGTTTTATAAAGAAGTGATGGAACGCAGCTTGGATATGGTTATCCATTGGCAGCGTGTAGGTTTTGTGCATGGCGTAATGAATACAGACAATATGTCTATCCTTGGACTAACGATAGACTACGGACCCTATGGTTGGTTAGAAGGTTACGATCCTGATTGGACACCCAATACAACAGATGCTTCAGGCAAACGATATCGTTTTGGAAACCAACCGAGTATTGTGCTATGGAATGTAGTACAATTAGGCAATGCGCTCTATCCCATAATAGAAGATGTAGATGCAATGGAAGTTGTGCTCAATAGTTTCAACGAAGCTTTTGCTAAAAAATATCACTTCATGATGTTGGATAAAATGGGTCTTTCCTTCGACAAGCTCAGGATGACAAACACAAAAGCAGACAGCCAATTAATTTTAGACTTACAAAAAAACTTACGAGCCATTGAAACAGACATGACCATTTTCTTTAGAAATTTAGCTAATGTAAAAAGAGTTATGTCTAATAATGAAGCGATTGACATAATAAAAGATGCTTTCTATACACCAAGTGATTTTGATAGTGAAGTAAAAGAAAATTGGCATCAATGGTTTACGCAATATCTCCAACGATTAAATAGAGAAAAACAATCAGATGCAGATCGTAAAGTAAAAATGAACAGCGTAAATCCCAAATACGTATTACGCAATTATATGGCACAACTAGCCATAGACAATGCAGACAAAGGTGATTACAAATTGATTGATGAATTGTATCAACTACTTAAAAAGCCGTACGATGAGCAGCCCGAACATGAACAATGGTTTGCCAAGCGACCTGATTGGGCGCGCAACAAAGTTGGTTGCTCTATGTTGAGTTGCAGTTCGTAATAGAGTAAAGTGATAGATGGTTATTTGGCCAAATGTTAGTTTTGCAGCGCAATGGCTAATATTGGAATACTATTCCCTCACCAACTTTTTGAACAACACTTATTATATGAGCAATGCGATACTATTTATATTGTAGAAGAATATTTATATTTTAAACAATATGCTTTTCATAAACAAAAGCTTGCCTTCCATAGAGCAAGTATGAAAACATTTGAACAGCACCTACTTTCTAAAAATGTAAAAATAAAATATATTGAAAGTCATGAAGATGTAGCTGATATCAGAAAGCTCATTCCACATATTATTGAGCATGAAAAATGCTCTACTATTCATTACATAGACCCAACTGACTATTGGCTATCAAAACGTATTAAGACTTGTGAGGAAAATAGCAGCATAACATTTAAAGAATACGAAAACCCTCTATTCCTGAACACACGAGAGGAACTCAACACATTTTTTAGAAAGGATAAAAAATCGTTTTTTCAAACAACTTTCTACAAGAAAGAGCGTACAAAAAGAAATATACTACTAGATAAAAACGGTGAGCCCGAAGGAGGCAAATGGACCTACGATACAGAGAATAGAAAAAAGTATCCCAAGAAAAAATTACCACCAACAATACAATTTCCTCAAACGAACGAAGCTTGGTTAGAGGCGGTGCAATATGTAAGTAAACATTACATCAATAATCCGGGCCAACTAGACAATACAAGCATCTACCCCACTGATTATGTAAGTGCCAAAGCGTGGCTTCATCAATTTCTAGCGCATCGATTTTATGACTTTGGCGAGTTTGAAGATGCGATTGTAAGCAAAGAAATATTTCTAAACCACAGTATACTTTCTCCTTTGATAAATGTAGGGTTACTCCCTCCGCAAATGGTCTTAAATGAGGCCCTTCAAATAGCTCAAAAAGAAAACATCCCTTTAAACTCGACCGAAGGCTTTGTGCGACAAATCATAGGTTGGCGAGAATTTATAAGAGGCATGTACGACTGCAAAGGTGTTCAATCCCGCACGAGCAACTTTTGGAACTTCACCCGTAAAATACCACCTTCATTTTACGATGGTACAACAGGCATTACACCATTAGATGATACGATTAAAAAAGTTTTAAAAACAGGCTACTGCCATCACATAGAACGCCTAATGATTTTAGGCAACTTTATGCTCTTGTGTGAATTTGACCCCAAAGAAGTGTACCGATGGTTTATGGAACTATTTATTGATGCCTATGACTGGGTCATGGTGCCCAACGTTTATGGCATGAGCCAATTTGCCGATGGAGGTTTCTTTGCAACCAAACCTTATATAAGTGGCTCCAACTATTTAAAGAAAATGAGTGATTATTCCAAAGGAGATTGGCAACCAATATGGGACGGATTGTTTTGGAACTTTATTGATAATCAAAAAGATTTTTTCTTATCAAACCCACGCATGGCGATGATGGCAAGGCTATTTGAAAAAATGGATAAAGAGAAACAAACAACTCATTTGAAAAATGCAGAGCGTTTTTTAAAACAATTGGACAAGCAATAAGAACAAGAATTCAAGACTAAACAATATGCAGTATTTTTACAAGCAAGACCATGCAGTTCATTGATAAAATAAACAAGAACCCACATGCCCTTTTCTTATTGGATGGCTTGGGTGCTCTATTATCTATCTTTTTATTAGGGCTTATTTTACCTTTATTTCAAAGTGCCATTGGCATGCCATTGACTACCTTATATTTCTTAGCAGCCATTCCTGTTTTCTTTGTCATTTATGATTTCTACTGCTACTTTAAAAAAATTGAACCCTGGCAACAATACCTTTATTTCATAGCCATAGCCAATGTGATATATTGTATAATTTCCATTGTGATGCTTGCAATACATTGGCAGTTTTTAAGCGCTTGGGGTATCAGTTATTTTATTATCGAAATAATTATTGTTCTATCCATTGCTCTCTGGGAATTAAAACTTTCTAAAAACCATCAATAAAAAAAGCCACAACCGAAGTCGAGGCTTATGTGATTATAATTAGTTTAGTATTTAAAGAGAGTTATTAAGTATAATCTTGAAACCATTCTATTGTGCTAAGTTCACCTGAATTTAATGCGCCAATCACTGGTAAATGATATGGTCTATTTTGCTTCTTCGCTTCCTCAATAAATCGCTCTACCGGTTCTTTCCAACTATGCTGCGCCAAGGCAAAACCGCACCAATGTACGGGTATGGCAACTTCAACAAATGTGTCTATAGCCGCTTGTACACTCTCCTCAGGGAACATATGTATCGCATGCCAATTTTCATTATACTGACCACATTCCATGAAGCCAATATCAAATTTCTTAAAGCGCTTTCCTATTTCTTTAAAATGCTTGTTATACCCACCGTCGCCAGAAAAATAAATACTCTCCTGCTCCGTTTCTAAAACCCAACCTCCCCACAAACATTTAGACTGATCTCTCAAGCCGCGACCTGAAGCATGCTGTGTTGGTGTAAAGTGAATATTAATATCCTCAAACAATTGATTATCCCACCAATCAAAAGATGTTATACTTGCCTTAGGTACGCCCCAGCTAATTAAGTGGCGCTCTACTCCAAGCGAAGTATAAAACTGCTTAACTTTTGGGAACAAGCGTAGCATACTATCCAAATCTAAATGATCATAATGATCGTGTGTAATCAATACCAAATCAATCGAAGGCAACTGATCTATAATACCCAAGGTATTTTCAGAAAAACGCTTGGTAGCAAATGGTGCAATAGGTGATGCATTGTCTCCAAACATCGGGTCTATTAAAATAGTCTTACCGCTTAAACGTAATAAAACAACTGAGTGCCCAAACCATATATACTTAACACGATCGCTCGGCGCTAAAAAACCTTTTAGGTTAAACGGTGCTACTGGCAATGGTTTTTCTGGCGAACGCGTTTTTCGTGCGAGAAATTGCTTTTGCAAGAACTTGGGTAAAGACTGAAAACTAAAATCAAAACTAATCGGCTCCGCATTTTCAAACTTCTTACCGTTCCATTGTGGGGAAGTCTTGTATACTTTTTGCCAAGCCTCGGTAAGCTTGCCACCAAATTGTTTAGACAGTTTTTTCATTTGTATGTCTAATGATTTCTCATTTTACCAACAATGGTTGTCATAGATGCTTTTACTTTTCCGAGCGCGGAGTTAAATGCTTTTTCCATAGCATCCTCTTGAGCTGTCACAGCGAGCGGCTCTCTATTTTTCATACGAGCTTCTATTACACATTTCTTATCCTCAGGACCTCCCTTATCTCCATTAATATCTGAGAAGTGTACTTCAATACGAGTTAAATGCTCGGCAAAACGGTCTAAATCCTTCTTCACGGCCTCTGAAAAATATTCAGTTGTGCGCTCATTCGTTTCTACATTCTCACCTCTATTTATTATAATTGTCATAGTCTATTGTTCTTATTCTTGGCAAAGTTATATACCAAGTACTTCATGGGCGTATTATTATTCCTAATGATTGTATAAAAGTATAAAGTGTTTAAGGGCTTCTCCTTGAATGAACATTATACTCTTCTTTTAATCTCTTATTAGACTATTTCAATTATTAAGACCTTATTCCAAATCAAAATCTCAGTTTTTTATTAAGGTAACTTGAACATTTTGGGCATAATTTTAATAAAGTTGCAGCTGCTGAGTAACTAATATAAATAAATTTTAGTACTAAAACGAGACCACCTAGTCATTAAAGAAACCCGTAATACCTATACTACCACTAGCTTAATGACTAATTAAACCGGCTTAATATCTAGTTTCGCTATCAATAACAGCATCAGCAATAAATAGGTCATCCGAGCAGGTTGATAGAATTAATACCTATATTGCAGGCTTATAAAAACAAGTTATGAGTAACGGAACAGTAAAATTTTTCAACGGAGACAAAGGTTTTGGATTTATTACACCTGATGATGGTGGTAAAGACCTTTTTGTACATCACAGTGGTTTGATTGATGAAATCAACGAAGGTGATAAAGTAAGCTTCGACGCTGAGGAAAGCCCTAAAGGGATGAACGCAGTGAATGTAAAACAAGCATAATATTATTATTTAATATACAATGTATTTAAAAAGCCTATCCTTTTGATAGGCTTTTTTTTATGCCAAAAATAAATGAAACCAACGTTTTAATCTTTAGGATTTGATGATTACTTCCCGATACAAAAACGAGAAAAAACAGAACTCAATACATCTTCATTCGTAATCTTACCGGTAATACTTCCTAACGCATCCAAAGCCACTCTTGCATCAATGGAGATAAACTCTCCGCTTATATTATTCTTAAGACCGCGCTCTACATTTTCAAGGCTTTCTTTGGCTGTTTGTAATGCCGTTAAATGTCGCGCGTTAGAAACCTGAATATTGGTTTGTACCTTTCTATTTTCTATCGTTTCAACCAAGATACTTTTTAGTTTATCCAAGTTGCCTTTCGTAGCGGCTGACATTTCCAATGCTTTATAATTAGTCAGTGTCGAAACGGCTTCTTCCACATCGTAAGCATTGCACGAGTTGTCTAATTGGTCAGATTTGTTGAGTAACAAAATTACATCCTGCTCAGCCGCAAATTTTATACTCTGTATATCTTGCGCTATTTCTTTGTGTGGCTTATTGATATCCGCTAAGTACAATACGATGCTTGCATCTTTCAACTTTTGGAAAGAACGCTCTATCCCTTTGGCTTCCAGCACATCTTCAGTAGCTCGTATCCCGGCGGTATCAACAAAGCGAAAGGCAATACCATCAATTGTTAGTTCATCCTCTATGAAATCTCTAGTTGTTCCAGCAATATCGCTCACGATAGCTTTCTCTTCATTCAACAAGGCATTTAACAAAGTAGACTTCCCTACATTGGGTTCCCCAACGATGGCTACTGGCACGCCATTTTTTAAGACATTACCATATTGAAATGATTGTATTAATTTATCCAGAACGCCATGGGTAGTATTGATTAAAGTGTAAAATTTATTTCTATCGGCAAACTCTACGTCTTCTTCGCTAAAGTCTAACTCTAATTCTATCAAGGCTGTAAAATCAATCAGCTCTTGGCGCAACTCTTCTATTTGCTCCGAATAGCCCCCACGCATTTGCTTAATGGCTAGTTCATGTTGTCCTTTACTCTCGGCAGCAATAATATCTGCCACACTTTCGGCTTGGCTCAAATCAAGCTTACCATTCATAAAGGCACGTTGGGTAAACTCCCCAGCCGTTGCCAAACGAGCACCATGTGTAATACACAACTGAATGATTTGTTGCAATACATAAGGCGAACCATGCGCTGATATTTCAATACTATCCTCTCCAGTAAATGAATGCGGATTTTTAAACAATGACACCAACACTTCATCTATTACTATATCACCATCTTTAATTAATCCAAAATGGAGTGTATGACTTTCTTGTTTGATTAGTTGCTTGCCTATAAAAATAATATCTGCTATTTCAATGGCTTGGCTACCGGATAGTCTTACTACACCTATGGCTCCAAGGCCGTTGGGCGTGGCTTGTGCTACAATCGTATCTGTGTTTTTATGTTGCATTTCTTATATTGGCAAAGTTAAGTGCTGCATTTGCCGAAAGTCTTTTTATTTTGACTATTTCATTGGAAGTGAAACCCTATATTTGCGAATAGAGAAAAATTATCGTGGATAAGTACTATTTCTATTTATTTGGAGCGTTCATTACCAGTTTTGTGTTGCAATACTTGGTTATAGACCTTTCGTATAAGCGAGGGATCTTTATTGATGATAATAAAACAGCTCTTCCTCAAAAATTTCATACTGCGCCTACACCACGTATAGGAGGCTTGGGTATATTTATAGGTTGTTTCTTTTTGATGTCCAATACGGATATGGGCCTATTTATCATGCTCGCTTCTGTACCCGCTTTTGTGGCAGGATTATTAGAGGATTTATTTGCTAAGATTAGCCCTGGGCGACGTTTAATCATCATGTTGGTATCGGCACTTATGGCTATATACTTACTGAGTATAGTAGTTGTAGATTTTGGCTTTGGAATTATTATTCCTGGTGAGATTGGTGTAGTTATCACGATTATAGCCTTTCTGGGTTTGATTAATGGTACTAATTTAATAGATGGGATTAATGGTTTATCATCTGGTGTATCACTTATTATACTGCTCACGTATTATTTCGTTAGTCGTCAAGTAGGCGATGCAGACCTAGAGTTTGTAACATCTATTTCCTCACTTTCTATATTGGGCTTTATATTTTTCAACTATCCTAAAGGCCGTATATTTTTAGGTGATGGTGGAGCATACTTCACAGGCTTCTTATTAGCGATTATTGCTATTCTATTAGTAGACCGACATACGACAGAGATATCACCTTGGTTTGCTCTTTGTGTACTTATACATCCAGTTTGGGAGGTTATGTTTTCTTTCTTTAGGAAAGCGGTCTTTGATAAAGAATCCCCGTTTAAACCAGACCCTTATCACATTCACCAGTTTATATTTATATATATCACTAAGAAAAATAATCCATTGACAACCTTGGTCATTCTTCCTTTTGTAATCATCAATTGCACCTTAGCTGTACAATTTCATAATAACGATGGTGCCTTAGCTTTAATTACATTGGGTTATGTATCGATATATACAGCAACATATTTATTACTTTATAAAAAGCACCAAGCCGAGATGCTCGCTGGCAGTCATAGCCTTACAAAGAAAGGAGGCTTAGTTGACAAAAATCCAACTGAGGCCGAGACGAAATAAAGCATTCTGACTGGCATAACCATATACATAATTAATATTGTTAGCAACGATATAATGTTGCAATTGGTCAGCTGTAACGAAAGCTCTAAATCGCTTCACTTTAAAGTTAAAAAAAGCAGCTAAGCGAGGAATATATGACTGCTTTATATCATACTGAGGTGCAAATGATTGGAACACCGGCTGATAAGCATCATTGAAAAAAGGTGTATTAAAATAGACATCAAAACCAGTAGTCATTTCCATCTTTTTCTTAAAAATTTTATCCTTATAAGCAAATGAATGACGTGATGCAATGAGTGGTACTTGTATTGGTTGATTTGTTGGCGCAACCTGAGCTAATAAGTGATGTGCACTGCTCCACTTACGCCAATTGAGTTCTTTTGTAGCATGTACTTGCTGTATAGAAATAGCCGAGCTATTCTGAGCAAACTGTCTCGTATTCAAGTCCCAATAAATTAAATTATTAAATAATAAAGAAGCAACACTTACCCTCAGTTTAAGCTGATCATTTTGATAAAAACCGCCCAAGGAGCTATTTACTTGCGAGCCAAAATCTTTAGTTGAGACCAAAGCATTCGCTTCAATACTTTCACTAACATAAAAAGGCTGAGCTATTACTTGCTTTAACTCAAAGCCAAGCTCTCCTATCTTATCTGATAGCTTCTTAGACAGCAAGCCATTTAAATCCAAATTGCCTTTAGACAAACCGGTAAAATATAATTTCACAGTAGCATCTATATTCCATTTATTCTCTTCTTCACTTTGATTATATAAGCGACCAAATATGTAGTTATTTACCGTTTTATTTTTTACTAAATCTCCTAAAGCATTTTGATACTCCAGACCGTAACCACCTTTAAGATTAAATTCATTTTGCTTAATATTTACTCTTGTACCAATAGAAAAATTACTACCAGCAATAAAGTTGTCGTAGCGCATATTAAAAGTATCTGAAGTTATATAGGCATAATCAAAGTAGCCGTTATAAAAAGAACTATCCGGAGCCGCATGCTGAAAGCATGAACGATTGGCTCTAACATAGATTTCATTACCTATAAAAAAACGCGGTTTAAACACTGACTGTTTTATACTATCCTCGCTATAGTTTATTGTAGTTTTACCCAATGCATACTCATGTTTAAAACGTCCGAGAACCGCACGATTATAATTTTTAATCGGTGAGCGATTACCATAACTAGCAACACCAGCATTTACAGGCACGGTCCCCCGATTACTGAATTGCACGTCGCTTAAAAGTGCGTTATCAGATATTCCCAAGTTCTCATCTTGTTGTAATTTATCATAGGCTACAAATGAGTAAATAGCATATTTTTTATTCTTAGATTGGTAATTTGTATTAATAGAGAAATTGTCAATATTATTTTTTTGCCCTTTAAAAAAACCAACGGAATTTAACTTCCTATACTCCACACTAAAGTTCCAAAGGGGCGTAATATTTTGCGTATGCAATAAGCGTACCATTTGCTCTGTTTTAGACCCTGCCGAATAATCAATTTTAGTATAAGGCTTTGTAGTATTATAATATTTTTGCTCTTGTTCTGAAAACATCCAAGCAGCATTAACCTGGTTCGTTAATCGATAATAAGTTGGTAATGCCACTTGTGCCTTAAGCGACTGTGTAGCACTACCTAAATTACCTAATCCCACAACCCATAACTGTTCCAAATGTTCTTTATGAAATGTATTAATACTTGTATCTATATACGTTTTTTTTCCTTCTAGGGTTTTGTATGATATCTCTACAGAATTATCCAAGGCTTTTTCCGCAAAGCCAGATGTATCGGACATTATTTTCTGATTATCAACAATTGTTTGTTGGTTTTGATTGTTATTATAAACCTGAGCAGAAACACTGAAATGCGCACAAAGCAATACACCACTCAATAGAATAGCACAAACGTTTGTTTGAACGAATGGGAAAAAACGCATTGGAAACAAATGTAGTTTTATGCGTACTACAATTGTACTAATAGTTCCTTAAATATTCCAGCCATAATAGGAGCTGCGGCATTGGCAGCCTCTAATACTTCTTCATGTGTAATCACATTCATTTCCTCACGGATACCTAAGTCTGTAATAACACTCATGCCAAATACTTTCATCCCGCCATGCTTGGCTACTATAACCTCGGGCACCGTACTCATACCTACGGCATCGCCTCCAATAGTATGCAACCAGCCATACTCGGCACGTGTCTCAAAGGTTGGGCCTTGTAATCCTATATATACACCCTCAAATAGTTTTACCCCTTTGGCTTTGGCAATTCCTTGTGCTTTTTTAACTAAATCTAATTCATAAGGTTCTGTCATATCAGGGAAGCGCGGTCCTATGTTTTCATCATTTTGACCACGCAATGGATGCTCAGGAAAAATATTGATATGGTCATTAATAATCATTAAGTCACCCACCTTAAAGTCTTTATTCATACCACCTGCAGCATTCGAAACCATTAATAGCTCAGCCCCTAATTGTTGCATCACACGAACAGGAAATGTAACTTCTTGCATATTATAACCTTCGTAATAATGAAAGCGCCCACTGAGCATTACAACTTGTTTATTACCAATTGTACCAAAGATGAGCTTACCTCCATGTCCCTTAACCGTACTTACCGGAAAGTTAGGAATTTGCTCATAAGGAAATTCAGCTTCAATCTTAACTTCATCAACTAACCCACCCAAGCCACTGCCTAGTATTATGCCTACTTGTGGCTTATTTTCAATTTTACTATTAAGCAAGGCTACTGTTTCCATTAAAGCCTCAACATTCAGATTTTTCATACGATGGCGAAGATAATAATTACTCACAACACCTTATATCAATCTATAGGCTATAAATTATTTTAGCCAAATCTTAAAACAAATTAACATTCTTAAGAAAGAAATAATGCCAGCTGGAATATCTTTGTGCTTCATGAAATCGCCGGTAGCTATACTATTGTCATTATTAATGTTTGCCTCTTTCTTGGCAAGTAATAACATGCTTCCTTTTCTCAAAAAACAGAACGACTTCACCGAATTATGCAAAGAAGTTAAAGTTGAAAAAGACGCCGAAAAAGAAGCGAAAAAAGATAACTCCAAGAAAGATTGGTTATCATCTTTAGAATTTCTATCATCTCAAGCGTTAAGCAAATCCATCAAAACAGAATTTGCACACTACCATTCCAAATTGTTGTATGTGGTACATGATATTGAAGTTCGCCCGCCAAGGTGCTAATAGTTTAAGCTCTTAAGCAGAGCTCTCTTTAATCATCAGCATTATCATTTACTTAAAACAACAATTATGAACAAACAGGATAACTATGTATCCAAAACTTTAAAATTACTAAAGTTAGACAGGACCGATATTGGCAATGTATATTTCTATGCCATTCTTGCTGGGCTTATTTCATTAGGGTTACCATTAGGGATACAATCCATCATTGGGTTTGTAATGGCAGGACAATTATCCACTTCGCTATTCTTACTTATTTCAATTGTAGTGCTGGCTACTTTTTTCTATGGTTTCTTTCAAATAAGACAATTACAAATAACTGAGAAGATAAAGCAAAAGATATTTGTTCGCTTTTCATTAGCCTTTGAAGAGAAGCTTAATAAATTAGATGTTCAATATAGTAGAAAATACTATTTGCCGGAATTGATGAACCGTTTTTTTGATACACTTACGTTCCAAAAAAGTATAGCCAAATTATTAATTGACATTCCAGCCTCTAGCATTCAAATACTTTTAGGTTTAATTCTACTTGCTTTTTATCACCCTATATTCATTCTGTTTGGTCTATTCCTATTAGCAACATTATATATACTTCTCAGGTATACAGGTGTGCGTGGTATGGAAACGAGCCTAGAAGAAAGTAAAAACAAATACGAATTAGTTGCGTGGCTTGAAGAACTTGCTGATAATGTAAAAGTTATACGTGCAAGAGATATGGGCAATTTCCAAACGCATAAAACAAATAGAATACTTCAAGAATATACACAATCTAGAAGCCAACACTTTAAAATACTCAAAGTTCAATATTGGGCGCTTAATTTATTCAAGGTTATCCTTACCCTCGTTATGTTGGCCGTTGGAAGCTACTTACTCATTGAACAATTAATTAATATTGGCCAGTTCGTCGCTGCCGAAATTATTATCATATTAATATTAAGTGCCATTGAAAAAATGATATTTGGTTTGGATCTCGTATATGATTTGCTAACCTCAACTGAAAAGCTATCTAAGGTTATTGAACTCGCAGAAATTAATCAAGAAACAGATACATCTAAACTAGATGTTCCTGGTGATGAATTAATAGTTCAAAACTTAGGACTAACTACAATAGACAATGACGTGAAAATTCTTAATGATTTAAGTTTCTTTTTAAAAAAAGGAGAGAAGCTCTATATTTCTGGCCCTTCTGGTTCAGGCAAATCAAGTCTATTATATATTCTATCAGGTTTATACCATAGATATGAAGGACGCTATACAATTAATGACATTGTAGTTAAGAACTTAAACAATGCATGTATTAAACAAGTTATATCTCCATACTATGCTGGCACTAGATTATTCGAAGGCACCATTCTAGAAAATATTAACCTCGGCAATGATGACATCAGTTCAACAGAAATATTTGAATTAGCTAAACGTATGGGGTTTCATGAAACAATAGCTCAACTCAAGCAAGCCTATCAAACCCCCATTGAATTAAATCAAAATCAAGTTCCTGCACAAGTGCAAAAAATGGTTGCTCTCTTAAGAACATTTATTAATGCAAAACCAATATTTATTCTAGAAAACCCCTTCGAAGAGCTTGATATAATGCATGCAAAAAAACTTGAAGCCTTTATTCAAAATCATTTGAACGAACATATAGTAATCTTTACTACACACTTACAAGATTACAGTGCTCTCGCAACGAAGACATTGCATTTAAAAACTGGTTCCATTACTAATAATTAATAAACGCTATGAAATTTTTAGATACAAAGTTAGAAGATATTATTGGACAAGATGGCAACAGCGCTATTGCAAGCATTTATATGATTGGCAAAAAATCGTCCATTAAATATTGGATGTTAGGACTGTTCCTTTTTACAATAGTATTTATGCTACTTCCTTGGACACAAAACATTCGAGGCCGCGGTACTGTTACTACCCTATTCCAAGATCAACGTCCGCAAGAGCTTAACAGTGTCATTCCGGGCCGTATTGTTAGCTGGCGAGTAAAAGAAGGTGACCTTGTAAAAAAAGGCGATACTATATTAACCCTTTCAGAAGTTAAAGCTGATTACTTAGATCCCAACATATTACAACGTACCGAAGAGCAGATTGTTGCTAAACAGTCTAAAGCAACGAATTATAGTTCTAAAGCTGGTGCTGCAGGTAATCAAATATTAGCATTAGAACAATCGGTAAAATTTAAACTGTCGCAAACTAGGAATAAAATAAGACAACAAGAACTGAAAGTAGAAAGTGAACGTGCAGATTTCTCAGCAGCAAAAACGAACTCTAAAATTGCGTCACAACAATACACTCGAAATCAAGAATTATACAAGCAAGGGCTAATATCGCTAACCGATTTAGAGACAAAACAGAACAAAATGCAGGAAGCACTTGCGAAGCAAACAAGTGCTCGAATAAAACTTGAAAATGCACAACAAGAATTAATGCTTCTTAAAATCGACATAAACTCAATACAACAAGACTACAATGAAAAGATAGCCAAGATACAGAGTGATCGCTATCAATCTTTATCTGAAATAGCCAATACGCAAGGAGAAATAGCTAAGCTTAAAAACCAATACAGCACCTACGATGCACGTCAGAAACTGTATATCGTAACTGCACCTCAAGAAGGGCAAATCACGGATGCACGAGTGGCTGGTATTGGAGAAATAATTAAAGAAGGCGAGCATATTGTTACAATTGTTCCTGAAAAAATTCAATACACAGTAGAGTTATTTATAAAACCATTGGATGTCCCATTAGTACAACGTGGCCAAAAAGTTACATTCCTATTTGATGGTTTTCCTGCCATTGTTTTTAGTGGTTGGCCTGGTGCTTCTTACGGAACATTTACCGGCAAAGTTCTAACAGTAGAAAACAATACGAATCGAAAAGGCTATTACCGCGTATTAGTCATTGAAGACCCTGAAAGCCACAAACCATGGCCAACACAGCTGCGTATAGGTGCTGGAGCAAAAGGAATTGCCTTGTTGAAAAACGTACCAATATGGTACGAACTATGGCGAAATATCAATGGCTTCCCTCCAGATTATTACAAACCTCAAAACGACATACAAGATGAAAAAAAATAGACTGTTCATAATCGTTTTGCTCAGCAGCTTAGCCTCCATTACGCATGCTCAAAATATTACTGCATCTGAAATATTAACTTTTGAAACCTTTAAAAACTCTCTTAAACAAAACCATCCAATAATATCTCAAACGGACTTATTAGTTAATAATGCCGAACAAGAAATACTTATGCGTCGTGGAGATTTTGACCCAAAGTTAGAATATCAAACAGAGCAAAAAACATTCGATGGCAAAAACTATTTTAACTATCAAAATACTGCTATTAAAATACCCACTTGGATTGGGGCAGATGTAAAAGGAGGATTTGAAAGAAACGGTGGCCAATTTAATAATAACGAAGTAACAGTAGGCGACTCCTATTACCTAGGTGTAGAACTTCCCGTGATTAAAAATTTAATCACCGATAAGCGTCGTACATATTTAGAGCAAGCAAAAGTGAACTTAGACATATCTAATCAAGAACGCACCTTGCTTTTAAATGAGCTTTATCACAAAGCATACAAGTCTTACTGGAAGTGGCTATATGCTTACCTTGAATATCGAATTTATTCTAACATATATAATTTAAGTTCTAAGCGGTATAGCTTGGTCGTTCAATCTTGGAAGCTTGGGTCCCAACCTGCCATTGATACTACAGAAGCATTGTCACAATTACAGCAATTTGAAATATTAAAAAATGACAGCTATATTAAATGGGTTGAAGAAGGCTTAAATGTATCAAACCACATATGGGATAGTACGTTGTTTTATAAAATGATACAAACAGAACTTGCGCCTGACTCGGCGGATATTTCTAAACTGATGGTCCTAGACTCAACGCAACAGTATTGGTTATCATATGCTGCTATACATCCTAAGCTTAAACAAATTGAGAATAAATTAGAATCTCTCGTTTTAGACCGCAAGTTACATTTCCAAGATTTGTTGCCAGAAGTAAACTTAGGTGCCTATCGATTAGAACGCACAGCTGCTAACACATTTCAATTAAATGGAATTGAGAATAATTATAAATTTGGCTTAGATGTTAGCGTTCCATTAAGACTATCTAAAGGACGCGGAGGATACAAATTGGCCAAAAACAAATTACAAGGAACTGGATTTGAATTTAATATTTCTCAAAGAAAAATAGAAAATGAAATCAGATACAGTTTAAATGAATTTAAAATTGCACGCAGCCAAGTAGGGCTTTTTGATACATACGTAAATAATTTAGAAAGATTATATCGCGCTGAGATTACAAAATATCAATTAGGTGCTAGTACAATATTTGTTATTAACTCTCGCGAGAATAAACTGTTGGATGCGAAAATTAAGAACTTGAAAAACTCCATCCGTTTTCAAAATTCTATATTACAGCTCTACTACTCTACTGCGCAATTGGAGGAAATCTAATTGCTTATTTAATTCCCTTCATGGCCGTAAAGGCATTTTGATGGTATAGCTTTTTTACAATCCCATCTACTAAACCTACTTGTGGTACAAGTATTTTATTAAAGCCACCCCACTTTAATACAGATAAGTAAATGCGCAATGCAGGCACAATAACATCGGCCCGATCTTCTCTTAACTTATAGAAATGTATGCGCTCTTGAACACTCATACCTTTTAGATCAGAAAAATATCGTTGCAGAACATCAATACTCAATGGTCTTCCCAACTTCTGTTTAGAAAGGGAAAAAACTTTATTAATATTACCGCCGGACCCTACTGCTATTACTTTACTTTTCCCTTTGACTTGTTTCTTTATGAACTTTTTCATTCTAACAAGTTCTTCCTCAGCAACTTTGTCCTTTAGCAATCGAATGGTACCAACATTAAACGAATCATTGGCTATGACTTTATTTTTCTTAAACAATGTAATCTCCGTGCTTCCACCTCCAACATCGCTATATAAATAATAGTTTTTACTAGAAAAGTTCTCGGCTAATTGGGTTTCAAATAATAATTCTGCTTCTCCATGTCCTGTAATTATTTCTATATCTACTCCTGTTTCTTTAAATATTTTATCTGCAATACGTTGACCATTTTTAGCATCACGCATCGCACTGGTTGCAATAGCCTTATAATGCTTTACATCAAACACATCCATTAAATGTTTGTATGCAGCAATAGATTGAAACAACTTTTCTTCCTTATTAGGCGGTATCTTACCTATATCAAACACTTCAATCCCTAACCTTAAAGGTATACGTACTAAACTTACCTTAGTAAAGTCAGGACTTCCATCCTTATAAGTACTCACATCAGTAATAAGTAGTCGGGCGGCATTGGAACCGATGTCAATAGCAGCTAATCGCATGAAGTACGAATTTAATACTTCTGCTCTAAAAGATAGTCCCAAATGACCTCTTGTGATCTTATCTCTTTTTTCTTGCGGCCCTTCTTTTTATACAAGTTTTTTTGAGCCGTGTCCAATATTCTTGCCTTAACATTGTCTTTGAGTTGTATGGCTAAGTAATTGCGCAACTCTTCTTTTAAAATAGCATCATATACTGGTACTGTTACTTCTATCCGATGATCTAAGTTTCGCTTCATCCAATCACTACTACTTATGAAATATTCATCACTATGCTTAAAATACATAATACGGCTATGCTCCAAGTATTCATCTACAATACTGATAGCATCGATAGACTGTTTCCAGTTTTCACCTTTAGTTACCACTCTAGAAATGCCTCTTAGAATTAACCTTACACGTACTCCTTTTTCGGCAGCCAATTCTAACCTTGCTATTAATTCATCATCGGAGCAGCTATTTAATTTTACTATTATCTTACCTTTTTTACCCTGCTCAATTTCTTGATCAATTTTTTCTAAGAAAAAGTCACGTGTCCTATTTGGAGAGGTTATAATGTGCTTAAAATTTGATAGTATAGCTTTCTTTTTAGGATTTTCAATAAATTTGAACAATCGATTAATCTCATTACAAATACCTCGGTGCGCGCTGAGCAAATAATGATCTCCATACAATGTAGAGGTATTCTCATTTATATTACCGGTACTTATAAAGCTGTAACGTTTATATCGCTTATTAACCTTCTTAGTTATAACGCATACTTTGGCATGTATTTTCATATGTGGTTGCCCTATTAGCACTTTAGCTCCCGCCTGCTCTAAGACTTCCTTCCATTTTAAGTTATCTTTTTCATTAAAGCGCGCACGTAATTCTATTACAGCCGTTACACGCTTACCATTCTGTATTGCATTAATTAACGCATTGACAATTTTAGATTTTTTAGCTAAGCGATAGCACGAAATCTTTATATCAATAACAGTTGGGTCAATAGCTGCTTCACGTAACAAATCTATTATGCTATCGAATGAATGAAATGGCACATGTAACATAACATCTCGCTTATCTAATACTTTCATTATGCGTACCGGCTGCTTTAATAAGGGATGTATAATCTGCTTTCTTTTACTTTTATTTTTAGCAAAAACTGATTTTGGGAAGTCCATAAAATCTTTATGATTATGTACTCGCCCACCAGGAATAAAGTGATCTCTTTTACTCAAGCCTAAAATAGATGATAGATAACGCAGTAGCTGTTCGTCTATTCTTTTGTCAAATACAAATCGTAATGCCTTTGCACTTTTACGACGTCGCAACCCTTTTTCAATAGAACGAATAAAATCAGTATCTATATCATTATCCAAGTCTAACTCCCCATCGCGAGTTAGCTTAATGATATAACTTTCAAATTTATCAAACCCAAACTGGCTAAATAAGTTGGGTAAGCATATTCGTATAATATCTTCGAGTAAAATAATTCTACTCTTAATACCCTCAGTAGGCAAAATAATAAAGCGACCACAAACATTCGTTGGTACTTCTATCAGCGCATATCGCTTAGTAAATCCATTAGTCTTTGAACGCAAAACGCAAGCGAGGTATATAGACTTATCTTTTAAGTTAGGCGCCTGCGGTATACTCTCTACCATCAGGGGCACAATGTTAGAACGCACATTAATATTAAAGTAATTGCGCAACCACTTCATATCTTTGGCATTCAATTTTTTTTCATTAATAAGCTCTACACCTTCGGCTTTAAGTTCCCTAATTATTTTATTAAAAGTGGTATTAAATACTTTTTGATTTTTTAATACACGTTCTTGTATCTGTTCAAGAATGAGGTTAGGTTTATCTTCTAAATATATGCGAGATATTTTATCGTAGCTAGCCATACGAATTAGTGTGGCTACACGTACTCTAAAAAACTCATCCATATTATTGGAGTAAATCCCTAAGAATTTTAATCGGTCATGTAAGGATACGCTCACATCTTGCGCCTCTTGCAACACGCGTTCGTTAAATGACAGCCAACTGATATCGCGTACTAAGCGCTCCTTATTTTTATTAAAACTCTTTAACTGCATTTAATTCCTATTTTAACCTAATCCTACTTTCCAAAGAAAAGTGAAGGTGGCCATATCATCAACTATTGTATGTTATGTTTTTTCAGAAAAGTTATTAAATTTAATATAAAACAAAATAACCACTTGGCTAAAAATACACCCTTGTACTAAGGGCGCTGTGAGCGCATCCTTTGCTCCTTGGCATCGCGTAAGAAATCAGATGCGAATATGAACTCATTTAACCGTTCATGCTCACTAAAGATAATTTGCTCTTTAGTTCCTTCCCACTCTTTTTCTCCTTGATGTAAGTAAATGATATGATCGCCACTTTCAATAACAGTATTCATATCGTGGGTATTAATAACGGTAGTCATATTATACTCTTGCGTAAGATCCATGATAAGCTTGTCAATAACTAAGCTTGTTTTGGGATCTAAGCCCGAGTTAGGCTCGTCGCAAAAAAGATACTTGGGGTTCATTACAATAGCTCTTGCTAAAGCAACACGCTTTTTCATACCACCACTAATTTCTGCAGGGAATTTGTTATTTGCACCATTTAGATTAACTTTTTCCAGCACTTCGTCTACTCTCTTTTGCTTTTCCTTTTTTGTTTCATTCGTAAACATATCTAAGGGGAACTGTACATTACTCTCAACATTCATACTATCAAATAAGGCAGAACCTTGAAAAAGCATGCCAATTTTAGTACGTAACTCCTTCCTGTCTTGGCTATCCATGGTTAAGAAGCTCTTACCTTCATATATAATCTCGCCATACTCAGGCCTTATTAAGCCAATAATGCATTTCATAAAGACAGTCTTACCACTGCCGCTTGTTCCTATAACAAGATTAACCTTACCGCCTTGCATAACAGCACTTACATCGTTTAATACGACCTTACCTCCAAATGATTTCTCTATTCCATTTATCTCAATCATAACTTAAAGTAATAATGCAGCTAAACCATAATCTGCCAATAAAATTAAAACACAACTCACGACTACTGATGATGTGCTAGAACGACCAATTTCAAGCGCTCCACCTTTTACATAGTATCCAAAATAAGCTGATACACTCGATATGATAAAAGCAAAAGTAAAGGCCTTAATTAAGCCAAAAATCAAATTAAAAGCAATAAAATCGCGCACTAAGCCTTGCGTAAACTCTTCTGCATTTAATATACCGCTCATTGTTCCTGCCAAATAACCACCATAAATACATAAAAACATAGAAAGCACAATCAAGCAAGGTATAACGATAATAGCAGCTAATATTTTGGGCAATACCAAATAAGTGGTCGTGTTAATACCCATAATTTCAAGCGCATCAATTTGCTCTGTTACACGCATATTGCCAAGCTCGCTGGCTATTTTACTACCCACAACACCTGCTAATACAACACAAGTAACAGTAGGTGAAAGTTCTAAAAATGAATTATCCCTAATAATTTGAGCAATAACGTAGTTTTGAACCAAGGGACTTACCAACTGATAAGCAGTCTGTACAGTCGTTACAGCACCCAAAAAAAGCGAAATAATAACTACAATGCCTAGGGAACCAATACCAATTTCATTGCATTGATGAAAGAACTCCTTATAATATACCTTAAAACTTTCAGGACGCGAGAGCATGCTCCGAAGCATTATTAAGTAACGACCAAAATGTTGCAAACCGCGGCGTATCATATTTTGTCAAATGTAAAATAAGAAACGCCATAAAAAAATTTGTTGTGAGGAAGGATTAGCGCCAATCTCATAAATACTTGTGAAAAATGACAAGCTTAAAAGAATTAATCAAATATAATTGCAGGATAATCTATATAATTCTACTACATTTGTACTCCAAATTATTTAATAACCGCTAATAATATTTATTATACATGCCAACTAAAATCAGATTACAGCGCCATGGCGCTAAGAAACGTCCAATTTATTTTATCGTAATTGCTAATTCTCGCTCTCCTCGTGATGGAAAGTTTATTGAGAAATTAGGAACTTACAATCCATTGACAACTCCTGCAACGATTGAGCTAAATCGTGAGCGCGCATTGCACTGGTTAAATAAAGGAGCACAAACTACACACACAACAAAAAGAATTCTTTCTTTCAAAGGTGTTCTTTACTTAAAGCATCTAATGCGTGGGGTAAGCCTTGGCTTATTTGATGAAAAAACTGCTTTAGAAAAGTTTGAAGCTTGGAATGAAGATCATGAAAAATTGGTTGCTGAAAGACAGAGCAAGCACAAAAAAGATCAACAGTCTAAGAAACAACAACCTATTATTAAAAAGATTGAGGTTGCAGGCGCAGTAGAAGAAGCACCAGCTACCGAAGAAGCACCAGCTACCGAAGAAGCACCAGCTACCGAAGAAGCACCAGCTACCGAAGAAGCACCAGCTACTGAAGAAGCACCAGCTGCCGAAGAAGCACCAGCTACTGAAGAAGCACCAGCTACTGAAGAAGCACCAGCTGCCGAAGAAGCACCAGCTACTGAAGAAGCACCAGCTGCCGATGATGCTCCTGCTGAAGAAGCAAAATAAAAATTACAACTAATTTACCATACAAACCCGAGCTTTAACGCTCGGGTTTTTTATTTTTGTATGGATGAAACAAATTTACCTGGGGCTTATTATTATAAGTACTATTCTAACTTCTTGCAATAACGATGCTAAAAAAAAAGAAGTCAAGAAATCCGATGAGATTTTAACCTACAAAAGCGCAGACTTGAACTTTTCAATGGCTTATCCCAATACCTTCGAAGCAATTGAAGGGATTAATGATATTATACCCGTTGGTTTTTTTAAACTCAAAGAAGATAGTGCTAAGAGTTATCGTGAGAATCTACTCCTAAGTATTGAAGACCTTCCCGTAAAAGTACCTTTTGAAGATTATGTAATGGCTGGTAAGACACAGCTAAAAATTATGATGCCAGGTATAAAAATAACGGATGAAGATAGCATGACTGTAGATGGTCATAAAGTCGCAACATATCAATATCCATTTACCAAAAAGTCAGTAAAATTTATTTCTAAGTTCTATGTAATACCCATGGATAAAAAAGCCTATCAATTTAACTCAACATCTTTAGAAGCTTCATTTGATACTCAAGAAAAAGTATTTGATGATATGATACAAAGTATTAAATTTAACTAAATGAGATACTTAGCATTAGGCGATAGCTACACCATTGGTGAATTAGTAAGAACAGAAGAAAACTTCCCAAATCAGGTTGTTAAAGAACTAGCTGCAAAAGATATTAATTGCACGCTTACCAATACAATTGCAGTTACTGGCTGGACTACTGGCGAGTTAATAGAAGCTGTAGAAAAAGAAAAACCAACGGCCGACAATGATTGGGTAAGCTTGCTAATAGGTGTAAATAATCAATACCGCGGGCAAGACATTTCACTTTATGAAAAAGAATTTTGCCAGCTTTTAAATGACAGTATCTTATTTGCTAGCGGTCGTCCCTCCCATGTTATTGTACTTTCTATTCCTGATTGGGGCATGACGCCCTTCAATACAAAGCGTGATGTAAAAAAAGTATCTGAAGAAATCGATGCTTATAATAAAATCAACGAAAAGTGGACTAAAAAAATGGGATGTCAATACATCAATATCACGCCATTTACCCGAACATATTCTAAAGATGAAGAGTATTTGACCGAAGATAAATTACATTTAACAGGAAAGATGTATGCTCTTTGGGCTGAGAAAATAGTTGACATTATGACTTCAACCGATTAAACAATTCATCAATTTTAGCCTTGGGTAATATGCGCTGCCCTTGCTTGCCTTGGGCAATTAATCGCTCCCCTACAAAAGCTTGATAAGTGTTTATTATTTCACCTTTAGTTGTTATTTCCTCAAAAGTGGCCCTAAACTTTACTTTGTTGCCAACAAAGGCCGGGCTTTGATGCTCCACAGAAATAAAGGTTCCAATCCCCTCTTCACCTTCTTCTTTCATTTCTAATACGAATAGTCTCCCACTCCATTCCGCATCACGCGTTAATGAAAAAGTGGAGTATACATTATGTACTACTCCACTTTCAAATGCGGCCACATCACTTTCCGAAACAACTATTTCATACTCCTTGACATCACCTTTTGTAAATATTTGTTTCAATTATTTTAAATATTTGAAATTAGTTTTTGGTGTTATTTTCTGCAAAGCCTCTACGTATAATTTAATACAATTCTCAACATCATGCTTATGAACGGTCTCAACTGTCGTATGCATATAACGCAATGGCAATGATATTAATGCACTTGGCACACCTCCGTTAGAGAACGCAAAAGCATCCGTATCGGTTCCCGTAAAGCGAGAATATGCTTGCATTTGATAAGGTATTTTTTTAGCATCGGCAGTATCTCTAATAATATCTAATAGAATATTATGCACGGCTGGTGCAACACATACCACGGGCCCTTTCCCTACTTGTGCTTCACCTTGTGCTTTTTTATTCATCATAGGTGTACTTGTATCATGTGTTACATCCGTAACAATAGCCACATTAGGCTTAATCGTTTCTGTAATCATCTTAGCACCATTTAAGCCCACCTCTTCTTGCACAGCATTTACTATATACAAACCAAATGGAAGTTTCTTCTTTTTCTCTTTAAGCATACGTGCCACTTCAGCGATAATTACACCGCCCATTCTGTTGTCATGCGCGCGCGCAATCCAATGGCCATTATTGCCTTCTTCAAACCCATCACGAAATGTAATTACATTACCAATTTCAATCCCTAACTTTTCAACTTCTTCTTTAGTATTACAACCAGTATCTAACCAAATGGTTGCTACCTCAGGTTTCTTTTCGTTTGATCTATTTCTTACATGAATCGCTGGCCAACCAAACACACCTTTAACTAAGCCTTTCTTGCGCGTGTGCACATGCACGCGCATGGCAGGAGCAATCTGATGATCACTGCCTCCATTACGAGCTACGTGTATAAAACCATCCGATGTTATATATTTTACATACCAAGCAATCTCATCGGCATGCGCTTCAATGACTACTTTAAACTTAGCATCAGGGTTAATTACCCCAACGACTGTTCCGTAATTATCTACGAAGTAATCATCAATGTAAGGTTTAATATAATCTAACCAAATACGCTGTCCCGGTGCTTCAAAACCTGTTGGCGCATAATTGTTCATATACTTTTGGATAAAGTCCATTGACTTTTTTCCGAAGAACTCTTTTGTACTTTTTGTACTTTTTGTCTTTTTTGCTTTTGCCATATAACAAAGATGAAGGATTTAGCTTAAATTGTAAAATGAAAATATACCCATGCGATTAATATTAACTTTTCTATTTATCCTAAGCGCCAACTTACTGCTAGCCCAGGACCAAAGCAGTCCTAGAGCAACATTAGAAAGCTTGTTCAAAATGGCGCGAACACAAGATTATAGCCAAATATATAAACTATGCGACCCAGAAAACGAAGGCAACGGGGACGTAAAGCAAATTTGTAACCTCATGAACGGAACAGACGGCAATAAAGAAGAAATATACATGAACATGCGATTGGCCTATGTTATTGGTACAATAGAGTATAAAGAAAATATGGCAAGCCTTCCTTTTCGATTTGGCATCCGTTGCAATGAGACTGAAGAGATGAGACTGATAAAGAGAGGAGACAAATGGTATATACATAGTTTCTAAGGTCTTATATTTGAGCATAACATGGCATCTCATTCATTTGAATATCAAAGAATAAATTCTATTGAGGATTTAGCGCAGGAGGAAAAAAATATTTTAAAAAAGACAAAAGAACTTTGTAAGAACGCTTATGCTCCTTATTCCAACTTCCTAGTTGGCTCTATCGTACGCTTAAATAATGGCGAAATGATTAAAGGTGTAAATATTGAAAATGCCTCTTACCCTGTAGGAATTTGTGCGGAGCGTGCTGCATTATCAGCTGCCATTGCTAACTTTCCCAAAGAAAAAATAAATACAATAGCTATTAGTTATCTTTCTCAGAAGGGAAATGTTGAACCTCTATTCCCATGTGGTATGTGCCGTCAGTTTATACTAGAATGTGAAACCAGAAATGAAGCACCCATTAAGATAATACTGAGTGCGCAAGAAGGAGAAGTAATTATTATTAATAAGGCAAGTGACTTATTACCTTTTGGATTCAAAGGAACGAACCTTTAGAAATAAGCTTTAAACTTATTATCCCATTTGTATATATCCCTAACCATTAGAACATTACCAACGCTATCAACAGCATTGGTTAAGTATACAATATGCACGCCTATATCACGATTTACTTTTACTGATTTTGTTGCTCGTTTTTTAATTACAGTATCAACCATAGTACGCGTATAAACACTGTCGCGTAACATAAATGCTGCAAAATCTTTGGGATGATGTACTCGAATACAACCTGAACTATAGGCACGATACTTTTTATTAAAATCTCCACGGTGATTCGTATCGTGTAAGAAAATTGCTTCTTTATTGGGGAAATTAAACTTTACAGAACCTAAGGCACTATTGCGACCTGGATTTTGACTGATAGAATAACGTTTATAGTTTTTAGAGTTAATGCGAGAAGCATCAACAATACGTCCTCTTCTATCACGAGCTACCAAACCGCGACGGCGAAGGTAAGAACCGCCACGACGAGCAATCCCAGGAACTACTTCTTGTTTTAGAATAGTCGGTGGTACATACCATGGCGGGTTAAAGACAATATTACTCATCTTTGAATCCAATGTAGGAGTTTTTCTGCCAACGCGACCTACTACAGCATTCATTTTAAATGTAACACTGTCTTGCTCAAAATATTCAACTTGCATTTGGGGAATATTTACCCAAATATATTCATCGCTAAAATCCTTTACTAACCAGCGCATACGCTCCATATTCATTGCTAACTGCAATTGCTTTTTGCCAGATTTTTCTCCCAAAGAAGCTTTGGTATCAGCATCAATCTGCCCCGTAACTTTTAAGTTATTGGCATTTTGATATTGCTCTACCGCTTGTTCCAAATCAATACCCCATTTATCAGAATTAAGCTCTGTAGGTGCATTAACTAATTTATTCAACGTTTTTCTAAGCTGAGGAATAACTACTGCGCTATCACCATAAACCAAGTTCTCATTTAACTCTGATAAATCTAAATTAGCAGAAGCCAACTTCTTTAAACGATCAGAAGCATTTTTAAACTTGGCATACCAAGGATGCTGAGGACGTTGCTCATATAATATATCCGCCATGGGCTTGGTCTCAAGCAAGTTCATAAAGGCATCAGCCTGCCAGGTAGTATCGTTTTTATTTTGCCAATTCTTATTTAATTTTATTGGGGTCAGTCGGCCAAGTAGCAAGTGTTTTCCAAAGGATAAATAAGCATAAGATAACAGCAGCTCTAGATTCAGCGTTCCCTCGGCATTTAAATCTTCACTGGCCAATAATGCACTCAAGGAGTCTATTGTTGCCACATTATAATCAGTTAATTTCAAGC
>CALIIL010000084.1 GCA_938017685.1 uncultured Chitinophagaceae bacterium | reverse complement strand
TAAAATGATCTCGGCAGCTTTGTTCGGTTGGAAAGTAATCGGTGAATTCTAAGATGGTCATAACTTCGTAGTTTAAAACGAAATTCGAACCCTACTAAGTAACTAGTTTACTTAGTGGTAACTTTGAGCACATACAAATTTATTTTAATGTTGCCATAAAATTAATAACCCCCAAATAAATGAATTGTTAATGGAAAATATATTTTTTATTCAAACATGGCTTGTCCCCTATGTGTGCTCACTTCTGAGCGGGGAATAGTCATTGCTAACCCGAGTATAACCCCTTACAAGCTTGGAACAATACTTGCTAAAGGTGGGATAATACGTACTGCTCTTGGGATAATGATTACCGAAGACGGGGTGATAATTTCCGACGTCGGGATACTAGTTTCCGCCGTCGGGATGATGATTTCCGATGGCGGAAAGGCTTGTTGGTGTTGGGTTGTGGGTGTATTATGATTTAGGAAGTAATATGTTTTTCATACTGAATTCATTTCATTTACATTTTTATTGCTAACAAATTGTTATATTAGCAATCGAACCTTCTTTTTAAATTAAACTATTATCCATGAAAAAAATAATTATCTCTATTCTACTGGTGTTTAATGTAATTCTACTCAATGCACAAACACTTGATTATTACCCGACATTTGGTACAAATAAAGTTTATGTAAATAAAGTGCAAGGGAAATACACCGTTGAATTTACGTGTACAAATTGCAACATGGACTTTGAAACGCAAGTTGGCCCCTTTGCCGAACGCTTAATGGACAATTTATACATAACCTCAGACCTTAGCGGTTTAGTTGATGCACACAATGTATATCCAGTGTACATACAAAGTGATAATGAAGAAATTTATCTATTTTCAGAAATTTTATTGACTTTTAAGCCAACAACAACTCAAGCAGAAAAAAATAACATCATAAATACGTATAACTTAACATTGAAGAGAACATCTACTTCATTTGAAAATTACTTTTGCTCTGACCCGATGCAAGATTCAAGAGATATTTTTAACAGCGGATTAGTTGAGTATTGTCACCCTAATTTTTTCACAAGAATGCAATACGATGCTATTATTCCAACCGACCCTTATTTCAATAAACAGTTCTACTTACATAATACTGGACAAGTAATCAATGATGGAAACAGTGGTACTGCCGATGCCGATATTGATGCTCCAGAGGCTTGGGATATTACCAAAGGGAACTCAAATACAATTGTTGCCGTAATAGATGCTGGAATTGGAGGTAATCATAATGACCTACCGGGTTCTCGTATTGTCTTTGTACCAGGATGTAATGTCGTTGCAGCCTATGACCCTGTTCAGAATGACCCAAATAATCCAGCTCCAACTAGTAATGTTGCAAATAATTTTCATGGCCAAGCAGTTGCTGGAATTGTAGCTGCAACCCATGATAATGAAGGTGTAGCAGGTATTGCTCCTAACTGTAAAATATTACCTATAAGACTTGGCACAGGAACAATACAGAATGCCGATCTTGCAGTAGCCATGGACTTATGTGTGCAAAACGGTGCGCATATAATAACTAATAGTTATAGCTTCGGTATTGGAACTAGTATTCCCGTTTGGGAAGTTGCCATAAAGAACGCTATTGCGGCGGGTGTTAGTGTGTTATTTAGTGCATCTAATTCTGCCAATAATCATAATAATGACCCAGGTCAAATAAGTTATCCAAGTAATCCTGGTCTATCTGGATTTTCCGCGTTTAAGGGTATGCATGTTGTTGGAGCAACCGATAGAAATGACGAATTGGCTTATTATAGTCCGCAAAACCAGCCTTGGCACAATAATATAAATATTTGCGCACCTTCACATAAAGCTTATTTCTTTCAAGAAAGTTCAGAAAATTTGTCAGTTTGGACCATAGACAATCCCGGAGCAGATGGATTAAACAGTTTTCCTGTTTTTAATACAAATCACGGTATTACAGCTGGAACATTTCTTCCCAGTGCCGGATCTAACTTTAGTCATTATGCAGGCCGCTTTGGTGGCACATCTGCAGCTACTCCAATGGTAGCTGGAGTATTAGCACTCATGTTAGATGTTAATCCATGTCTTGACCCTCATTCTTTAAAAGATATAATAAATAATAGCGCAGATAAAGTAGGCGGCTATGACTATAACTATCTAAATGCACAAGGTCATTCTCAAGAAGTGGGTTATGGTAGACTGAATGCATTTGAAGCTGTAAAAATGGCACAATATGCACACTCTACAACATTAGATTTGTATATAAAAGATTGCGATAAAGATATGGGAGGTGTAGGCAGTAATTATGCCTGTTGGACAACAACCGACAAAAGTCCAGATATATGGGTCCGTAACATGCAAGTTGCTGATGTTGACAACCTTGAATATTACGAAACAGTTCATCAAGACGCGGAGTATAGTGCTACAGCTCCTGTATATATGTATGTTAACGTGCGAAATAAAAGTTGTCAAGCATCACTTGGAACAGAAAAGTTAAGTGTATACTGGTCAGTAGCTGCAACATGGCAATCTTGGCCTCAAAATTGGGATGGTACTGACCCAACCATTGGTGATGTAATAGCAAATATTACCCTCCCAGTCCTTCAGCCAGGTGAAATCAAAACAATTGAAATTCCTTGGACTATGCCAAGTGCATTAGACCCTGGAGGCTTAAGTAGTTCTAAACCTTTTTGTGTTTTGGCAAGAATAGAGAACTCTATACTTGACCCAATTATTGCTAATGCTGGAGTGGAATCATCTAATAATATAGCCATAAATAATATGATGGTTGTGGACAATATAAATAATATAGCATTTGAAGCTCCAGATGGTCGTTTTTTTCCTATTGGCGAAGAAATCTTAATAGGCAACCCTACAGAAATAGCCAGAGATTTTGACTTGAACTTTGAATTGCAATCGGGAGATTTATTCACTAATGGAGAAATACATCTTCTGACCAATGAAGTTGGCTATGGAATATTGAGTGAGTCAAGTTCGTTTGATCAAGCCGGCGTTAAGGGAATACCAGAAAACTATGAAATAATAATTAGTGCCTCCAATATCAAATTAGAAGATTTATCTTTTGGAGCACTTGAACGCGTGCCTTTATTTGTCGGTATTGTCTTTTTTACCGATGGTGCATCAAATCAAGATGAGTATAAATATTTAATATCTCAGTCTGATCCAGATGCAACAAATAATTTGGGTGGTGAGAATATTATCTTTAAAAAGTACCCTCGAAATTATTTTAGTGCCAATGCAGGCCCAGATAAAGTAATAAAAGCAGGTCAAAGTATTAGCCTTAATGCTATGTCTGTTCCGGAAAGTGTGATTTATAAATGGACAAATAATTCTAATGGTGAAACCTTTGATGGTATGAATATTCAAATTGCACCTAATCAAACTACAGATTTTACTTTGCAAGTGATATCTACAAGTGATGGCTTTATGGATACCGATGATGTAGAGGTAAAAGTTTTAAATGGTTCAATAGATTTGTTAGTTCCCAATCCTGTCACAAATAATTTGAACGTTTCTTATAGTCTTAATAACGTGACTAATGCCCAACTTTTGTTGCAACCATCCTCTGGAAGTGGCCCTACATATTTCACACTAGATATTGAAAGTGAGACGTGTCAAATCGACATGACAAACTATCCTATAGGCAATTATACACTAATCTTAATCTGCGATGGACTATCAACTGACGCTGAAAACCTTCTTAAATTATAATTTTATTTTCTTATGATCTTTAAACAATTATTAATAGTCATATTTCTATCGTTAAACTCTATCTTTACTTATGGTCTTCAGCCTTTTGCACTTACAACCAAAGTTATTGGGTTTCAATCAGATACTATAGAGCTTAGTATAAATTCCGCTTGGGCTGGAGGGCCTCCGGTAGCCGATTTTATTGGTGTATGGCGATCAAATATTTCAAATGACACCTTATTTATACATCCATTATATGAATGGACTGGTCCTATTTTTTCATTTACTAGTGCACGAACCGATACTATAAAAATCAAAATTCCACCTGGCGTGCATAAAGTTAATATACACTCAGGCATGCGACAATTTCCCGCTACTAGTCCTCCCAATCCCAATAAAGATACTGTACTGAGTAACCATGATACAACTTTAGTACTAAATGCACTCAGTGTATTTAATGTGATCAAGTTTAACTCTTTTTCACTTCACCCCAATCCGGTAAGGAGTGTACTTAACATTGAGAGCAAGTTCATTACTTATGAGATGTATAACGTTTGGGGCACAAAAGTTATGGCAGGAAGGTACAGCGCAAGGATTGATGTATCAGCATTAAAAGAGGGTATGTATTTCTTGAGATTAAAAGCTAAGCATACTCAACTAAGTGCACGCTTCATTAAAATTGAATAATATTTTCTAAAAATAACCTACTCCTTAATCAACTTAATACTAGCTCCTCCCTGCTCTCCGCTGACTTGCAATAAATAAAGCCCACTGCTTAAATTATTGTTGCTAATATCTAAGCGTACTTGATGCTTTCCTTTGGTAAAATATTGAGTATGCTCAGCGAAATTATAAACTTCTCGTCCCAATAAATCATACAATACAAAGCCTAAATAATCTGTACGCGAGAGACCAATCTTTACATTGATCACATCTCCAATTGGATTAGGAAATACTTCTATTTGCTCCACAGCACTATTCATATCTCGCACCGAATTAGGACTGCCGCTATCAAATAAATGATGGGCATAAATATCATCAAAATTACTCGTACGCTCATCTTTCCATGCTACGATTGTACCGCCCTTATTGTCAGGTACATTTTTAGGGGCTTCTTGGTCGCCTATAGCCGTACAAACAGCTTCGCCATTGGCAGTCCAGCGCATTTGCCCTTCCTTGCCAATACGTTGTGCATAGACATCCCAATCTGCCGCGCGTTCATCTTGCCATACCACGATGGCACCAGAGTCTTTATCACTAACAATATTAGGGTTTAACTGATCCCCACTAGCATTACAAACAACGACTCCATTCGCAGTCCATTGCGGTGAGCCTGTATACTCAAGCTTTTGTGCATAGATATCAGTATTGCCATTTCTACTATCTTTCCATGTTATGATGATACCATTTACTTTATTGTTGCTTAAAATATCTACTGCCGATTGATTACCTGGTGCTGTACTTACTGGGTAACCTGTAGGTCCCCACATATTATTTCCGTTAGAATCTAATCGCTGCGCATAGATATCATAATCAGTTGTAGAGCGCGCATCTGCCCACACTATATAAACGCCTTTAGAGCCTTTTTCAGGATCAATTTTTGGATTATTCTGCACTCCTGATGCATTGCATACGGCTTTCCCCATATTGCCCCACAATCTATTCCCTTGCGCATCAATACGCTGCGCATAAATATCATGTGTACCAGAACGTTCATCTTGCCAAGTTATAATGGCTCCTCCATTACCATCGCGTTGCGCTTTATGATTTCTTCTGTTAGAACCTTCTAAAACAAGCGGGATACCTCCGGCAGGCCATACTTCATTCCCGTTACTATCTATGCGCTGTGCCCATATATCCCAAGTACCGTTTCCTCTTTGCTGTTCCCACACGGCGATAATGCCCGAATGATCATCCTTAATTATTTTTTCGCTGTGCTCTCGATCATTTTTTACCGTTACCACGGCACCGTTGGTTTGCCAGAGTATATTGCCGTTGCCATCTACCCGTTGTGCATAGATATCTCGCTCTATACCTGATCGCCAATCGCTCCATGCTATTATGACCCCATCTTGATCATCAGAAACAATGGCGGGTGTACTTTGATCTGCCGATAAGGTTACAATGCCTATTCCATTCGGTGTCCACATGGGGAAGCCTAGACTGTCTAATCGTTGTGCATATACATCAGAGCTATTGGTGCCTTTTCTATAATCGCGCCATACCATAAATACACCACCTGCACCATCAGATTCTAGTCTTACATCTTTTTGCAAGCCAGCTGTATCGCACACTTTTGTATTGACCGTTGGATACATACTCCATTGGGCTAGGGCCGAATAATTAATAAAAATAAAAAGTAAAAAACTGAGGTAAAACTTAGACATAAGGGTGATGTTTATCCCTTAAATATAGCTTTTTTTCAGAAATATTAGTAGAGCAGTGCTTAAGACACAACATGATTTTTGAATACCTGACATAAAAAAAGCAAGCTCAATGCTTGCTTTTTTTCATTCAATTAAAATGAATTATTTCACTAGACTATTAAATACTTTTTGATTAACCTTCACCGGATACTTCGCACGCAATTGGCTATGCCACTCTTTCTCCAATTGATCTTGATAATCACTTATTACGTAACCGCGGGCTTCATCTAATGTTTTACGCGTTGGTGAGTTGAATACTTTATCTACAACTAACAATGAGTAACTGCCATCTTTGTTTTTGTAATACGGCATGTACTTACCTGCCTTAAATGCTTTATTAAACGTAAACTTCTTTTGTTCAAACTTCCCTTCTTCTACACTCACTTTATCCTGCGGTCCATCACCATTTGCATTTTTTACAATTTCCGATGGGTTAAGTTTAGAACGTTTGTTTAATTCTTTTACAACTTTCAATACACTGGCCTCATTCTTAGCACGATACAACTGACCACTTACAGCTGGCGCCCATACATACTTACTTCTGTTCTGGTCAAAATATTTTTGCAAACCTACACTGTCTCTTGGCGCCTTACCCCATACCTTCTGATCCGTTAATTCAAAGATTAAAATGCCTTCGCGGTACTCCTGTAATAAATTTCTATACTCAGGATTAGACTCACGCATTTGCGCTTCTTCGTAATCTAACAATACCTTTTGTACATAATTATCAAACAAGCTTGAAATAGAAGATTTCTTATCTCCATAAATTCTTCCGCGTGTATATTTCTTAATGTAGTTGGCAAAATCTGCCTGGTTCAAACTAGCCGTTTCATCCATTGTAAATAATGGCTTAGTCATACGCGAATAATCCATTGGATCGAACGAACCATTGCGTAATGTAGAGTCTGGAATGGCATTAATTAATGCTGTTAGTGCACTTGCATTTGGTTTATAATTCAACCTTTGCTTTAGCTCAATCAAAAATTGTTCTTGCGCTATTTTAATGCGACCATCACGCTCTACTTGTTTTTGCAATACGCGTTTTTCATCCTCAAATGATTTCATTGGTATTCGCTTCATAAAAAAGATAATATGAAAACCATTTTCCGTTTCTACTACTTCCGAAAAATCACCTCTTTTCTTTAAAGCAAAAGCTGCATCCTCATATTGGGCAACCATTTTTCCAACACCAAACACTGGCAACACTCCTCCCGTATTTTTAGAGAATTGATCTTCATTGTATCTGTAAACAACATCGTCAAACTCTGCACCACTCTTCAATTCCATATAAGCCGAGTCGATTTTTGCTCTTGCTTTTAATCTACCTGCTTCTCCATCGCTCTTTCTTACCAAGGTCATAATTTGCGCTACTTGTATCTCCCCTCTTGCTGGGCGTTCATTTATTTTCTTAACCAAATGATAGCCATATACTGTTTTAATAGGTTTAGACACCTTTCCTTTTGGAGTCACAAAAGCTGCTGTTTCAAATGGATATACCACCTGTAAGCCAGTGATATAACCTATGTAACCACCATTCTCGGCACTTTGCTTATCAGCACTATAATTCTTGGCTGCTTTTTCAAAGCTCAACTTTCCTCTGGTTATTTGCTTATATAAGCTATCAATTAGTTTGCGTTGCTTCATGGTATCAGTACTATTTGGGCTTACCGATATCATAATGTGTGCTACTTCTACATCTTTTTTCTTGCGGTTATAGGCTTCTTTAACCAAATCTTCAGTCACCTCTCTATTGGTTAGATATTGATTAGATAATTGCTTTCTATAACTAGCTATTTCTTTTTGGATAGTAGGCAAGGTATCAAGCAAAGCTTCCTCGGCATCAGCTACTTTCATTTTGAACAAAGAGTATAAATCTAAATATTCAGTCAGTGCTTTTTTTGAAAAATCTGCTTTCTTATTATTCAAATTCTTGGTGTACATGCGCATAAACTCTGCGGTTGTAACTGACTTTTTTCCATAGTCAAAAAGGACTGGACTTTTCTGCTGCGCAGTTGCAATACCAAAGCTTACTGCTAAGAATAGAAATAGGAGTATTGTTTTTTTCATATTATTTCTTTTTGTTCGTTTTTTTCTTTTTCTTTTCTAAGAATTCAATCAGGCCTAAAACATTCGTGTGATCAATACGTTTGCCCACAATGGTTTTATTCTCGTCGAGCAAATATATAGTAGGCGTGCTATACACATCGTAAAAAGCTCTAAAGTTCGTTTCACGCGTTGGGTCGTATACATGTTGCCAACCGTCGCCCAACTTCTTTTCTTCGACAAACTTCTTCCATTTGTCTACCTCATTACTCGTTTCCACCGCAAAAAACTTTACACCGTACTGCTTCAAGTCAGATTTATATATTGAATCTAGTTTGGGTAATTCTTTCTTACAATGACCACAATCACTCTCCCAGAAGATAAGCATAGTATAAGGCGCACTTACTGAAGAAAGCGGTTTTACAACATTATTCATATCACGCATACGTAAGTCCATGGCAGGTTGCCCAATCATGTTTGGCGCAATTTTCTTTGCACGATCAATGTATTTAGCCAACTGCGTGCTGTCTAACCAGGTGGCTTTTCCTTTCATATAGTAATTCTCTACTAGATGCACAAAAGCTTCATCCATGCCCATTATTTTGCTCGTTTCAGTCCAGCGGGAAAGACGCCACAAGGTGTACTTAAAAGTCTCAGGCGCTCCTTCTGCCTTGGTTAATAAGAAATCGCACTGCTTTTTTACACTATCAGGTGTTGGCACGACCCATTTATCCATATAAGTCTCCAACTTTGGGTCATAAATGGGTGTATAGATTAATCGATCATCTTGAAAGTCATAATCATCCCAATAATGCTGCTGGAAATAACGGGTTGGAAAAGTAGAATCCTTGCCGCTACCATCTGGTAACATAGGAAGTTCTTCCGGAACAACAGGATTTTCTACGGCTAAAAATAATTTGGCCATAAAAGTTCCTTTGTTCTTTTTTACAACGCCTTTTCTATAAGCTGTAAGCTCGTCTTGCTTATCGGATAGTTTGTTATAAATAGTGGTTGAATCGGTCTTGGTCTTACTATTCTTCAGCTTATTCTCTAATATTCTATAACCCTCACCATAGGTTCTCAAATAGTCTTGATAGGCATAAAAGATATTGTTTTCACTCTTTCCACTAAACTTAGCATAGCGCGACATATCCTCTTTTTTTGTTTGCAGGGTAAAATTGTCTCCATTCAACAAGATCATCTCCATATTGGCTTTTCGGTCTTCGAAGAGTAGTATATATATCCCACCCTGAATTTTTTCGCTACTTTTCATCATACCCACGCCAGCCTTGTTCAAGCTTACAGAATCATCTTTAAATACTTTGCCTGCCTTGCCAAAATAGTGGCAAAGCAATACTTTTTCCTCTGGAGCATCTTCGATTTTTAGTTTTATGGTATAACCATCTTTAGCACTGGCATTGATAAATGAAAAACCTAAAATGGCTAATAAAATGGTAAAACGGTATAATTGTTTAATCATCATAATTTGAGTTGTGAATTTACTGAGATAGACGCTGATAGCTCTATTTGGGTTGTAAATTTTTTGTTTCTTTAACGCAGTTTTTACTTTTGTAAAAGTACGACTTCTTTTTATGCAGCGCGAACGTACGAAAAAACATATTTTCGCAAGTTCATGAGCCGAAGAAGAAAAAAGTTTGTTTTAGAGAATATACATATTGAAAAATATGCAGCCGAAGGTAAGTCAATAGCGCATTGGGATGAAAAGGTACTTTTTATACAAGGTGCCATACCTGGCGATGTAGTTAACTGTTACGTATTTAAGAATAAAAGCAAGTGGGCAGAAGCTAAAATCAATGAGGTGGTCACACCATCTGAACTGCGTCAGGAGCCTTTTTGCAAGCATTTTGACCTTTGTGGAGGTTGCAAGTGGCAAATGTTGAACTATGCAGAACAGGTAAAATTCAAAGAACAACAAGTAAAAGAACAACTGACGCATATTGGTAAAATTGAAGTCGATGAGTTTCTGCCAATTGTGCCTTGTGAGACAGACCGTCTTTATCGTAATAAAATGGAATTTACATTTAGCTGTCGTCAATATTTGAGCAAAGAAGATTTAGATGGTGGTGAACCCTTTGATAAAGATGTAGTAGGCTTCCATGCGCCCGGAATTTTTGATAAAATTATTGATATAGATACTTGTTACTTACAAGCCGAACCTACCAATGCTATTAAGAATTTTGTACGTGCTTATGCCCACGAGAATAAAATTAGCTTTCAAAATATTAGAGAACACACCGGCTTATTACGCACCCTCATTATACGCATGAATAAAAAAGGGAATGTATTAGTAAATATTGTTGTGGGCGAAAATGATACAGAAAGCATCACCGCACTTTGTAATGCATTACAAGAAAAATTCCCTGCAATAACTTCACTTCATTATACAATTAATGAAAAACTAAATGATAGCATCTATGATTTAGATGTTACTCATTTTTCAGGCGAAGCATTTATCACAGAAACCTTGGGTGATATAACATTCAAGATCAGTCCAAAATCTTTTTTCCAGACAAACCCTACCCAAGCCGAAGTCTTATATGATGTTGTTGGCGACTTCGTAGGTGAGCAGGATATCTTGTATGACTTATATTGTGGCACTGGAAGCATCGGTTTATACTTAGCAAAACAATGCAAGAAATTAATTGGCGTTGAAACAGTAGAAGATGCCATTATCGATGCAAAAGAAAACGCAACAAATAATAATATAGAGCATTCGCACTTTTTTGCTGGTGATGTAATTAAGGTTTGCACTAGTGATTTTTTCCTAGAGCATGGCCAAGCAGATTGCGTGATTTTAGACCCGCCAAGAGCTGGCATGCATGAGAAGTTGATTAATAAATTAATTGAAATAAAAGCGCCACGTATCGTATACGTAAGTTGCAACCCAGCTACTCAGGCAAGAGACGTAGCCCTATTAAGCGATTTATATAAAGTAACAAAATCAAGAGCTGTAGATATGTTCCCTCAAACGCATCATATTGAAAATGTTATGCAGCTGGAATTACGTTCATGATAAAAAAGATACAACTCGCATTATTAAATAAGCTTCCAGGAATAGAAGCCCAATTTAAAATGGCGCCACCCGTTCGTAATAAGACGCCTAACATTCCTAAGGATGTGCGACATAGTGCGGTTTGTATTTTATTATTTAAGCAAGAAAATGAGTGGCACACGCTACTCATAAAGCGTACCGAAGATGGAGGCACACATAGTGGTCAAATATCATTCCCTGGCGGTCGATTTGACCAAGCAGATTTAAACCTAACTTATACCGCACTGCGTGAATGCGAGGAGGAAGTTGGCATCCCTATCAATGATATAATTGTATTAGGCAATCTCACACCGCTTTATATCCCGCCAAGCAACTTTATGGTTACGCCTATCCTTTGCACAATCGACCATTTGCCAAAACTCATATTATCAGAACAGGAAGTGGCAGCAGTTTATACTTTTTCACTGCGTGATCTTTTTGATCCTAAAATAAAAAAAGAACTTGTAGTAAGACAGAGTGATCAAAAAGAAAAAGAAATGAAGACACCCGCTTACCAAGCTGATAATAAAATAATTTGGGGCGCAACGGCTATGATGCTGTCAGAATTAGAAGAAATTTATTTGCAAGTAAAATAGTCACTATACCTTTGCACTATGAATGCAATAATCACAGGCGCAACAAAAGGAATTGGTCGAGCCATTGCCACCACATTTGCCAAGAACAATATTAACCTTTGTATCTGTGCACGTAATGAAGCAGACTTAATTCATTTCAAAACTGAATTGCAATCCTTAAATAAAGAGATACAAATTCACACTCGAGCATGTGATGTAAGTGTAAAAAGTGAAGTAATAGACTTTGGCAGCTATTGTCTTAAGCAATTTAAATCAATAGATATCCTTGTTAACAACGCAGGTTTTTTTACCCCAGGAGATATTCATAATGAAGAAGATGGTATGCTAGAGAAAATGATTGAAACCAATCTTTACAGCGCGTACAACTTAAGCCGTAAAATTGTTCCTACTATGCAAAATGCTAAAAAGGGTTTGATAATAAACATCTCATCTGTGGCTGGCTTACAAGCTTATCCGCAAGGAGGTTCTTATAGTATTTCTAAATTTGCCCTAACAGGCTTTTCTAAAAATCTTCGTAACGAATTAAAAGAAGATGGCATTAAAGTAAGTACCGTTTACCCTGGCGCAACCTTCTCTAATTCTTGGGCCGGAAGCGGCATTGATGAAGATAGAATTATGGATGCGCAAGATGTTGCAACGAGTGTATATGCACTTACACAACTCTCGTCAAAAGCGGTTGTTGAGGATATTGTGCTAAGGCCCCAGTTGGGTGATTTATAAAAAAACGTACATAGAAGTATGCGGTTTTACTTATTTATTCTAGAAAAACGGTTATTGCCAAGCACAAAGGATGCCACCCATAATCATAATGGAAACGGTCCAATAAGCTACATTAATCCAAATAAGTTTCCAACTCTTACGTTCGAACATTCCATTTGTCGCAAAAAGCGGTAACACAAAGAAGAGGCCAAGAAATGCTCCGTGTAAAACGCCATGGGGGAAGGTTCGATAAGCATCTTTATACTCTGTTAGTAACCTTATTGCTTCTGCAGGATTTTCATTAACCAAAGAAAATGCTCCGAACTGATGTATTACTTCATGTGAGATAATAAAGAAATTCATTAAAAAACTAAACAAAATAGACAAGCCAAAAATCAAACCCATATTAGAGCTCTTCATTTTTTCATCTGTCATGCCTGTTTCTTTCATCCATATTGCACCCATGGGTGTTTTAGGGTTATACCAAATAAATCCGATAATCATAGGGATTAAAGTGGCTACGGCATAGGCTGGCCAATTCATTAATTCCATAAAGGTTTCCATCATTTTTTCTTCCATAGTCTCTGATATTTAGCTCTAAAATAATCGAATAAATAAATTATTGAAATTATCACAGGCTATAAATTTATTTTTAACCCATAAAATGAAGTAAATGAAAATGCTATAATAAAATAATACTGGCACTAACGATCAAACAATACACGCTGACCGGCTAATAGATTATTTACTTCGCCATTTTCATAAACGACCTCACCATTGACAAAAGTCTTTTCTACTGATGAAGAAAAACTATGTCCTTCAAATGGGCTCCAAGCACATTTGTATAAAATATTTTCTTTAGTAACGGAAGTATTTTTCTTCAAATCTAACAACACTAGGTCAGCATGATAACCTTCGCGTATGTAACCACGCTCCTTCACATCAAAACATATTGCCGGTGTATGGCACATTTTCTCTACTACTTTTTCTACTGATATTTTACCCTGCTTTACATAGTCTAACATAAGTAATAGAGAGTGCTGCACTAAAGGCACACCACTTGGCGCTTTTAAGTAATCTTGACTTTTTTCCCCCCAAGTATGTGGCGCATGATCTGTAGCAATAATATCTAACGTATCATCTAATAATGCTTTCCATAAAGCTTCTTTGTTACTTTTTTCTTTAATGGCCGGGTTACATTTTATTTGATGTCCATACTGCGCATAATCATCGGCCGTAAAGTGCAAGTGATGCACACATACTTCGGCTGTGATACGCTTTTCTTCCAAAGGCATCATATTGCTAAACAAGGCTAATTCCTTGGCAGTACTAATATGCAATATGTGTAATCGTGTATTTTTCTTTCGAGCTAACTGAATAGCTGCAAATGAAGATTCGTAACAAGCATCCACATCTCGAATAATTGGATGAGCGTGAATGTCTGGATTAGGATTTTGAGCCAATACTTTTTCTAAGTTACTGGTGATTATTCCTTCTCGCTCGCAATGTGTTGCAATCAGTACTTCACTATTTGAAAATATATTTTCAAGCGTAACATAATTATCAACCAACATATTACCGGTACTACTACCCATGAATATTTTAAGGCCACATACTTCATGCTTGCGTTCATTAATTTTTAATGCTTCTTCAGCATTGTCATTGCTTACGCCCATGAAGAAAGAATAATTAGCTGGCGAACACTTATCAGCAATGGCATATTTTTGTTCTAACAAATCAAAGGTTAGGGATGCAGGCTTCACATTAGGCATTTCCATAAATGTTGTTGTACCTCCTGCGACGGCTGCTCTAGATTCAGTCTTAATCTCTGCCTTGTGCGTAAGGCCTGGTTCTCTAAAGTGCACTTGATCATCAATCACACCTGGCATAAGTGTTAAGCCGTCTGCATTAATTTCAGTACAATCCGCTTCGACATTAATATTTGAGCCTATTTTTTCAATACGGCCATTTTTAATATATACATCTGCATGAAAGGATTTTCCTTCATTGACAATCAGCGGATTCTTAATTAGATAATTATTCATAATATAATTGGACAAAAATAAAATGAATTACCTTTAAATCTAATTTAGTTCATCTAAAATGAATAAAATAATAACGATCCTACTATTTCTAATAACTTGTAATCAGGTTTTTGCACAATCCTCATTTATTGATAAAAACTCAGATGAGTATGCTCAATTAGAACGATTTGAAGTGAAGCGTGGTAAAATGTCTGAGGATATATTTACCGGTTCCAGTGCAGTAAGCCGTAAAGACGCCGTTATGTTTCTTGAAGAATATCTTAAATATCTGCAAGACGAAGAATTAGAAGAGAGTAATAGTAAAGACATTGAAGAGATACAAGCCATACTAGCTAAAAACAGCGAATGGACAACGGATAAGGAAGGTGAAAGTGATTATACGCTCTTTGATGTGTTTTACAAGAAAAGAGCAGAATTCTTCTCAGTAGACCATCCCGATTTCTTTATTGCCGCTAATCCAATATTTAACTACCAGCAGATGATAGAATTTGGGAATGAGGAACAAAACTTATTTCAAAACAGAAAAGGAATTGAAGTAAGAGCAACTATAAAAGACCGCATTGGTATTTATACAAGCTTTACTGATAATCAAGAACGCGGACCGATGCAACATCAGCGATATATTGCCAATAATGAAGCCATACCGGGAGGAGTATCATACTATAAGGATTTTAAACCCGCTAAAGCCGGTAATGCAAATGACTATTTACTAGCAAGTGGTTATGTGGATGCTGAAGTTATTGAGAATACACTCAATGTGAGTTTTGGACATAGCCGTTTCAAAATTGGTGATGGATATCGATCACTCATGCTATCTGACTTTGGTAGTAATTACTTGTTTCTAAAATTAAATACACGCTTTTGGAAAATCAACTACCAGAATATATTTATGGAGCTTACTCCTCAGTATAGTCGAGGCTTTGATAGATTACTCCCAAAGAAATATGCTGCCATGCATCACTTGAGTATGAATGTTACACCTTGGCTGAATATAGGCTTATATGAAAGTATTATTTTCAGCAGAGAAAATCATTTTGAATTTCAATACCTAAACCCTGTTATCTTATATCGAGCGGTTGAGCAAAGCCTTGGTAGTCCAGATAATGCATTACTTGGTTTAAACTTTAAAGCTAACCCTAATATCGGTGCAATTTTTTATGGTCAATTTGTATTAGACGAATTTAAATTTAGTGAGTTAATAAGCGGAGATGGATGGTGGGCCAATAAATATGCCATTCAAGGAGGAATGAAAATAGCCGATCCTTTTGGTGTCAAAAATCTTTTGATACAAACAGAGCTTAATATTGTTCGCCCTTTTATGTATTCATACAATAATGGAATTAGCGAATACTCTCACTACAACCAGCCTTTGGCACATCCATTTGGGAGTAATTTTGCTGAATTATTGTTAAACGTAAACTATAAGCCTAACAAAAAAATACTTCTTAATCTGACGGCCTTTTACAATAAACAAGGACGAGACAGCTCCGCTACAACTTCATATGGCAGCAATATATTTATGTCAAGTGCACAACGTTTTAATAGCTATGGCAATAAAATGTTTAACGGCTTTGTAAGCAACGTAGTCTATGCAAATGCAAATATGAGCTATGAAATAAAACCCAATATTTATTTCGATCTAGGTGGAGGGTTAAGAACAGAAAAAGCCGAAAGCGCATATAACCCAACAGATAATAGTGCATTTGTATACGGTGGGTTGCGTTGGAACACGGTACGCCGCAGATATAACTATTAAGGATTATAACATCCCCATAATAATATATTCTTCATTTTAGCCCAAGTATGTGTTATTTTGTATTTGTAAATTTTACGAATTATGAACAAGATACTTGCACTAATCTTTTTAACCCTAGTTATAGGAACAAGCTGTAAGCGAGTGCCACTAACGGGTCGCCGTCAAGCAGCATTTATACCATCAGCCACCATGCAATCCATGGCATACTCGCAGTATGGTCAATTTATGCAGCAGAACAAAGTTGTAAGCAACACACCAGACGCGCAAATGGTGCAACGAGTAGGTCAGAAAGTATCTCAAAGTGTAGAAGCTTATTTAAAGTCTAAAAACTTAAGTGATAGAACCAAAGGCTTTAAGTGGGAATTTAAATTAGTAGAAAGTCCGCAAGTAAATGCTTGGTGCATGCCTGGAGGAAAAGTTGCCTTCTACACAGGAATATTACCATTCTCTAAAAACGAATCAGGCATGGCCGCCATTATGGGTCATGAAGTTGCTCATGCTATCGCTAAGCATGGTAATGAGCGTATGACGCAAGCCTTGGGCATACAATTAGGTGCTGCTGCCGGTGCGGCCGCTCTTTCGGTTAATAATCCGCAGCAAGTCAATACATTTAACCAACTAGCTGGGTATGGCGGCCAATTAGGCATCCTAGCCTTCTCAAGAAAGCATGAATTAGAGGCTGATAGAATGGGTATGATATTTATGGCTAAAGCCGGTTATCACCCGAAAGAAGCGATTGAAGTATGGAAACGTATGGCAGCAAAAGGCGGTGCAAAACCACCTGAATTCCTAAGTACGCACCCGCACGAAAGTACACGTATAGCTCACTTAGAGAAGTATATGAAGGAAGCGTTGGTATTCTATCGTCCTAGATAAATTATAGTTGTGCTATCCGTTCCATGGTATAAAGAAATAGCCAGCTATTTACTTCCAATAACTATTTTTAAAGAATATAGTGAGCAACATGAAAGCTTAAAAATAATGCGCTATCAGGGCCAATGGTTACTTGAAAGTAAAGAGGCATTATACTCTTCGGGAAGCTCATACAAACCATTCAAAATTGGATTCGAGGCAATAGAGATGGGACTTAAAGAAACGAATAACTTCTTATTATTAGGAGCCGGCTTATGCAGTGCAGTAAAAATATTGCAAGAAAAATATGATCATTTTCCTAGCTGTGACATTATAGATTACGATGATAAAATTCTGGCTTTAAATAAAAGCATCCCTACTTTAATTTCTTTTGACCAATTACATTTTCATTGTTACAAGGCGGAAGACTACTTAGCTATTAATAAAATAAAATATGATTTAATAGGTGTCGATTTATTTAAAGAAATGGAAATGGCGCCTATTGTTCAATCTAACAAATTCCTTGAGCAGCTTAAACGAACTGCAACTGCAAGAGGAATAATTATAATCAATACAATATTTCAAGACAAAAAAAGAGCCAAAGGCTATCAAGAAAAATTAGCCAAACACTTTGATGTTAGTAGGATTGATTACAACCCAAACTATATTTTTATATGTAAACCGCTTATCTGATAGAAAGCTTCGTCTTCTTCTTTTTAGACTTTAGCATTTCCTCAGGTATTGTGTCCAATACACTTTGCTTAAATGAGTTCAGCAACTTATTTTTTGTAAAGTATTTATTAGTAACTATTCCAATCTCTCGAACAGGTATTGGACTTTTGAAGAAGCGAATATTACCCATCATATCCTCTGGGAAATCACTCAAGCACAATTCTGGCAACAAAGTATAACCGCCATTAATTTCTACCATTCTTATCAACGACATTAATGAACCAGAACGATAGTCAAACATACTCTCTGCGTTTCTAAATTTCTTTTTACCACAAAGATTTACGACCTGAAAGTGCATACAATGCTCATCATTCAAGCTCCATATTTCTTTTGGATCCAAATCAGTAGGAGACACATTTTTCTTAGATAAGATAGGATGATCTTTATGCGCATAAACTACATATGGCTCATCATAAATAGGCGTTTCCTTAATAGTACGCTCTTTTAATGGTGTACTCAATAATCCAAAATCAATCTCATCACTTTTTAACTTATCAATGATCTGCTGTGTAGTCATTTCGTTAATTGTTATATCCACCTTGGGGTTTTTCTTTACAAATGATTGCAAAGCCCTAGGCAAAATGCAAGGAGCAACGGTGGGTATAACACCAATATTTAGAATCCCTTCTACTTCTTTTCTATCCTTCAATAATAGCTCATCAATTTTATTCTTTTCATAAAGAACAATCTTAGCTTGTTCAATAATTGTTTTACCAACTTCTGTTGGAATAATTGGATGATGGTTTCTATCAAAAATCTTTACTCCCAGCTCTTCTTCCAACTTCTGTATTTGCATACTTAAGGTTGGTTGTGTAACGAAGCATTTTTCAGCTGCTGTTACAAAACTTCCATTTTTTTCTACTGCTACTATGTATTGAATTTGAGTTAACGTCATAATCTGCTATGGATTTTCTAATTTCGCCAAGATAAGTCACAAAATAATATTGGCAATATGGAAAACATAATTTTTAACAAATTAAAGCGTTTTGAAGGTAAAGGTTTTGACCAATCACTTTCCGCCGCAGGCAGATGGTTAGCTTACAAAATTATAAAAGTAGAACCAGGAAGCGTAGAAGTATCCCTTCCTATTAGACCAGAAATGACCAACCCAAGCAAGCAATTACATGGCGGTATGATGGCTATGATTATGGATGAAATATCAGGTGTGGCGTTTTACAGCCTCGGTTCCGCAACTTACTATACAACTGTAAATCTTGTTGTAGACTACCTGTATAGCGCGCCAGTCGGTGAAATTGTCTTTACTAAAGGTAAAGTACAACGCCAAGGTAAAAAGATAGCTAACGTTAGCTGTGAAGTGTTTGACAGCAAAGGAACGTGCTTAGCCAGAGCCACTACAAACCTTGTAAATACTCAAAAAGAAATTTTTGACCTTAGCTCGTTCGACAATAAATAAATAAAAACTACTTTTACGCGAATATGTTAGCAGGAAAAAAAATTGTAATCGTTCTACCAGCCTATAATGCTGCATTGACTTTAGAAAAGACTTACAATGAAATTCCATTCGATATTGTAGATGAAGTTGTTCTTGTAGACGATGTAAGCACAGACAACACAGTCGAAGTTGCCAAGAAATTGGGCATTAAACATGTAATTAAACATGATAAAAACAAGGGGTATGGCGGTAACCAAAAAAGCTGCTACAACAAAGCATTAGAATTAAATGCTGATATTGTGGTTATGCTTCATCCAGATTACCAATACACTCCGCAGCTTATACCTGCTATGAGTAGCATTATTGCCAACGACTTATATGGTTGCGTACTTGGTTCTCGTATTCTTGGTAAGGGCGCTTTAAACGGTGGTATGCCGTATTATAAATATGTAGCTAATCGTCTCCTAACGCTGTTTGAAAATATAATGATCGGTCAAAAACTGAGCGAATATCACACTGGCTACAGAGCATTTTCCAAAGAGGTATTAAATAGTATTTCTTACAACAAAAATGATGACGATTTCGTTTTTGACAATGAAATGCTGTCTCAAATTTTTATGGCAGGATTTGAAATAGCAGAGGTTACTTGTCCTACTAAATACTTCGAAGAAGCTAGTAGTATTAACTTTTCTCGCAGCGTAACTTATGGCTTAGGCGTATTACGTGTATCTATTAATCACTGGCTACACAAAAAAGGTATCAAGAAGAATAAACTCTATACGGCTTAAGGTTGTAATCGCTTTACTTCCCAATGCTTATCTGCAGATCTTTCGTATTGCATTCTGTCGTGTAGGCGACTAGCTCGCCCCTGCCAAAACTCAACAATATTGGGCTTTACAATATAACCTCCCCAATGTTCAGGTCTTTTTATATTACTTATTGGCTCAGCTAAGTACTTGGCATACTTTTCTTCCAGTTTTTCTCTGCTCAAGATTTCATTACTCTGGTCAGATGCTAAGGCACCTAGCTGACTTTCTCTTGGCCTTGAGTAAAAATATGTGTCTGAATCTTTGGCATCAATTTTTTGGACCTGTCCTTTAATACGAACCTGACGTTCCAGCTCTTTCCAGAAAAATACTAATGTTGCATTATTATTTACTTCTAAATGTCGGCCTTTGGCACTGTTATAATTTGTAAAGAATACGAAACCACCTTCATGAATACTTTTCAATAATACTATACGCGCGTCGGGATGATTGTTCCTATCTACTGTTGCCAAGGTCATAGCATTCACCTCATCTATTTCTGAACTTACTGCTTCCTGAAACCATTTCTCAAACTGATTAATAGGATTTTTCTCTAAATCCTTTTCATCTAAAGAAGCTTTGGTATAGGATTGTCTAATGTTGGCGATCTCTGATTTTATCATAAAAAAAAACTGAATACAAAGGTATTCAGTTTTGAATTTCTTTTTAAAAGATATTATTGATATCTATTTGTCTACTTTAAGGTACTTAATCATACAGAAAATTGTTCCTGCAGCGATAAGAAAGCTATAAAAATAACAACCAATTGTTCCAATTGCGTCGCCTATTTCAATAATTGATAATAATGGTGTCATACTAATTATAAATTTAAGAGTGCAAATATAATACTATTCTTGTTTTTTCCATTGACGGAACTTGAAAACAAAACCACCCTGAATTAAAGACTTACCGTAACCAGCTTCTAAATACACAGCATTGCGTGACCTGAAATAATATCTTATGCCTGCGGTCATTTCAAATGCAGCTGGCATGGGTCTTTTAAATTGTGCAGTAAAAGTTGAGTCATCTGGTGCGTTATTTGTAAAATCTTCAGCAATCCAATGATTGTAACCCATACCGCCACCAATATATACATCAGTTCTATGATTGACCACCCAGTGATAATTCATGCGCAACATAATAGATATATCTTGAGCAATGGTCCCGTATACGAAGGGTAAATCTCTTTGGTGAAAAGAATCAAATCGATTTTCACGCCAATCAGAAGTATACTTAATGTAGTTACAACTTAGGCCAATACTAAACTGACGAGATAAACCATACTCGGCTTTAAATGCAAATGGACCAACGCCTACTACTCGATAATCGGCTTTGTCTTTATGAAACTTAAAGTTTGAATTTTCCAACCTTGGCAGGCCATAGCCATAAGAAATATGGATCTGACCTTTGTTGTGAGCCTTTGTATCCCACAAATAGCCCCATCGGTCGGCTTTTGCCTCATTGCCCAATGCACTAAAAACAGTGACTAAGAATAATACAGCTGTTAATCTTTGAAATGGTTTAATTATCATTTGAGCACCAAATTAATTAAATATTAGCAATCTAAGAAACTTGTATACCTTTTTCTTACATTAAAAGGTTTCCCTTTCCCTGTCTTAAGATTTCAAACTCGCCAGAAGTACAATCTACAACCGTTGAACTCTCCGTACCACCGACACCTGCGCTAAGCATAGCATCAACCCGCTTGCCGTAATGATCATAAATCACATCAGGAATGGTACTTTCTTCAACATCCTCACTTTCGGGTAAGGATGTACTGATTATAGGTGAGCCAAATTCTTGCAACAATAACTGACATATGGGATGATCAGGCACGCGTATCCCAACAGTCTTTTTATTACGCATAATCAATTTGGGCACTTCTCGACTAGCTTCGAGTATAAAGGTAAATGGACCAGGAAGGTTAGAATTTAATACACGATATGTTGGTGTAGAAATGCTTTTAGAAAATTGGCTTAAATGACTAAGGTTGGAGCAAATGAATGAAAAATTGGCTTTTTTCACTGGAATGTTCTTTAATAAGCATAACCTTTCAATCGCTTTCTTGTTATGAATATCACAACCCAATCCGTAGATGGTATCGGTCGGATAAATAATAATGCCGCCATTGCGCAATACCTCAACAGCTTGAGCAATTTTGCGCATATCCGGGCTTGATGAAAATACTTCTAAAAACATTCGGTACAAAGATGATGTACCTTCCTTATATTTGGTGCGAATGAGGCATTCTTTAACAAGAGAAACGCTTTGGACCGCCATTGTCACTTTTACGCTATGCTCTTTTGCATTTAGCAAGCAGATGAATAGTATAGGAATAGTATTATTAGCTGCTCATTGGCTTTTGGACAAAAATATTTATCATAAGTTCAAAAGCATTTTCAGTAAAAAAAACACTTGGCCCTTATTTGCATTCTTTGGCATCTATTTAGTCTTTTATTTATTTTCTGACTTTGATACCTCTGCATCACACAGCATCGAAAGTAAATTGACTTTTCTGCTCCTACCCTTATTCCTTTCTACTGAAAATTACTTTCAGAAAAACCAAAAGCTAATCTTTCAAATATTCTTAATTAGCCTATCGCTAAGCTTCATATATGCACTCGGTAATTCGTATTATGTGATTATAATGGTTTTGAAAAAAACTAGTTTTTGGCTCGTACTTAACCGAATGCATATTTCCATGGCTATTATGCACCCAGGGTATTACTCCAACTTTTTTATGCTGGGTATAATCTATTTAATATTCAATAGAGTTAAGGGCCAATATTTCTTCCTTAGCTTATGCAGCATTGCGGTCATTCTTTTAATGTCACGTATCGTTTTAATTTTCTATGTGATTTTTATTTTAACAATCACGCTCAACTATTTACGTAACACCAGTCAAAAATTAATCAAATCATTTGGGCTATTACTTATTGGCATTGTGTTAGGGTTGAGCATTTATCAAGTACCTACTGTGCAAGCAAGGATTAAGGAGAGTATTAATAATTTAAACAATGCAAGTAAGGATACAAAAATCTCATCGGCTACAGCAACAAGGCGTATTGCATACGAGCAGGAATGGGAACTTATAAAAAATAAACCATTAATGGGTTATGGTCTAGGGCAGGCCAATAAAACATTAAGACAAAGGTTAAAAAATACGGGATATCTAGAATTATCAAAACAGATGAGCACCCACAATCAGTATTTTAGTCAATGGATATCTATGGGCCTAATAGGCTTCATTGCATTAATACTCTTACTTATTTTTCTCTTCTATTATTTTAGAAAATATAATTTAAAAACAGCATGGTGGTTTACACTATTGGTCACCTTGTATTTAGCCACCGACGATATGCTTGATATACAAGCCGGCGTTGTGTTTTTTGTATTAGTATGGTGTCTTTATCTTTTTAAGGAAAAGGAACGGATTAGTTCATTGTAAACTTGTACCCTACACCGCGCACGCTATGAAAAAATTCAGGATGTCTTGAATCATTCTCGAAATACTTTCTAAACGTCAGAATAAAATTATCAATGGTTCTTGTTGAAGGGTATACATTATAACCCCAAACCGTTTTAAGAATATGTTCTCGGGTTACCACTTCATTTTTATTCTCAACTAATAATTTCAAAAGCATCAACTCTTTCTTGGTTAAAGAGTGTTTATTCCCTTTTTGGTCCGTGCATTCTTGTGCTTGGAAGTCAATCTTATTAGCGCCAAATTCAACTTGATCCGCTACAGGTGCACTACCATTTAACTGTCTGTTCTTATCAATAAGATTACTTACTCTAAGCAATAACTCTTCAAGGTTAAAAGGCTTGGTCATATAATCATCACCACCTTTTTTAAGTCCTGCTACGCGATCAGAACCAGCACTTTTAGCACTTAAGAACAAGATGGGCACCTTGCCATTATGCAAGCGTATGGTTTCGCTAACCATCAATCCATCCATTTCTGGCAACATGATATCTAATATTATACAGTCAAAATACTCAGACTTAAAGCGATCAATTGCTTGCTTTCCGTCTTCAGCTACAGTTACTTCGTATCCTTCCAATTCAAGATTTAGTTTTAAAGCATCACTTAAACTTTTCTCATCTTCTACTACTAATATTGTTTTTTTATCCATTGCCATAACCGAGTAATTTTATCTAAATACTACTTCAAAAATAGAGCCAGAAGGTTGGTTGTCTTTCACGTTAATGTCATATTTAAAAAGGGATACTAATTTTTTTACTAAGAATAGCCCTAAGCCAGTTCCCTTAGTCTTCCGTGTCTCCTCGCTACCTACTCGATAGAACTTATTGAAAATCTTCTTTTTATCTTCATCTGATATTCCGTTACCGAAATCTGAGACAGCAAGCACCCAGTGCTTATTTTTATTTTTCAAACTAATAGATATTTCTGTTCCTGCAGGACTATACTTTTTAGCATTTTCTAAAAGATTACTAAGTACAAGTCCCCAAAGATTTTCATCTCCCTTAATTTCAATTCTATCCTCCCCTATATCTGTATTAATCGTTCGATCTTTATTTCTCCTAGCAAATGTTCCTACAACATTTTCAATAACTTCAGTAATATTACAACCTCCCGTCTCTACACTTTTAGAACCTTCCTCTAGCTGCGTAGCAATAAGGATATTATTGCACAAATCACTCAATCGCTTGGCTTCGCTCTCCGATGTTTCTAATAATTTTTGTTGCACATCTTCTGGCATTTTACGGCGCAACATTGTTTGAATATTTAGTATCACACCGGCCAAAGGGGTTTTTAATTCATGCGTAATACTCATCATAAAGTTCCGCTGCAGCTTGGTTAATTTTAGCTGTTTATAAAAAGCGCGATATACAAAAAATGCACTCACCAAAATAATAATTAAGAAAGTAAGCCCTTCGCCCCAATACTGCGCATACTCAGTATCCAATTTTTTCTGCGCTTCAATATAATCTGCAGAATAATCATTGTTGGGATTTAACTTTTGTTCCAAAGCTATCTTATCTTTTTCTAATGCATAAATCTCATCTGACTTCAAAAAATGAGAATACCCCCACCACACAATAGCAGAAATGACATAAAGAAACAAAAAGGTATAAGACAATGTAAATCTCATTAAAGCAAATTTATACTTTAAAAAGGCAAATAAATTTTCTTAGTATCATTTTCAAGTCTAATTTTGCGTCACTTGGCAGATTTGTTTATTGTTCGGCCAAGTATTAAAAAACTGAACTAATAAACATTTCCCAAAAACATTTTTGTGAAACCTATAGTTCAGTAAAATAAAAAACTGAACTAATATGACATTACAAGAATTACTCGAACAACAAATTGTAATCATTGATGGCGCCATGGGCACGATGATACAACGCCACAAATTAGAAGAAGCCGATTATCGCGGAGAACGATTTAAAGATTGGCATTGCGATGTAAAAGGCAACAACGACTTACTAAGCATTACACAACCTGATATTATTAAAAACATTCATTTAGAATATTTAAGAGCAGGCGCACACATTATTGAAACGAATACTTTTAATGGCCAAGTCATATCCATGGCAGATTATGAAATGGAAGAGATAAGCTACGAAGTCAATGTGGCGGCCGCTCAATGCGCCCGTCGTGCTTGTGATGAATTTGCCAAGGATAGCAACCGACCCACTTTTGTCGCTGGCGCAATTGGACCAACGAATAAAACACTTTCATTATCTCCCGATGTAAACAATCCTGGTTACAGAGCAGTCACTTTTGATGAAATTGAAAATGCCTATCACGAGCAAGTTGCTGGTTTAGTAAAAGGTGGCGTGGACATCATAATGATAGAAACCATTTTTGATACGCTCAATGCTAAGGCGGCCATTTTTGCAACCAAGCGATATTTTGATGAGAACAATATGGAGTTACCCATTATGATTTCGGGAACAATTACAGACAATTCTGGCAGAACATTAAGTGGGCAAACCTTAGATGCTTTTTATTATTCAATAGAACATGCCAACCCTATTTCTGTAGGATTAAATTGTGCTTTAGGAGGCGAGCAAATGAAACCTTTTATAACCAACCTTTCTAAAATAGCCAATTGCTATGTGAGTGCTTACCCCAACGCTGGCTTACCCAACGCCATGGGCGAATACGACGAAACACCCGAGTATACAGCCAACATAATTAAAGGATGGGCAGAAGAAGGCCTAATCAATATTGTGGGCGGTTGCTGCGGAACAACGCCGCCGCATATCAATGCAATTGCCAAAGCGGTGGAAGGTGTTGCACCTCGTTCTATTCACCACAAGGTTCACTAAGTTTTTACGCAAAGGGCACAAAGAAATTATGTATTCGGAAAATGATTTAGCTAAAATAGTATTTGATCTAGGACTTAAAATTCATCGGAAATTAGGTCCCGGATTATTAGAAAGTGTCTACCAAGAATGTCTTTTTTATGAATTGATTCAAGCTGGATTAAAAGTAGAAAAGGAAAAAGGCTTACCATTAATCTATGAAAATGTACAATTAGAAGTTGGTTACAGAATAGACTTACTGGTTGAAAATAAACTAATCATAGAAATCAAATCAGTAGATACTTTGGCGGATATTCACCTAGCCCAAACCTTAACTTATTTAAAACTATCAGAATTAAAACTAGGCTTATTAATAAACTTTAATACCACACAGTTTAAAAACGGAGTAAAAAGAATTATCAACGGTACACTTTAAAACCTTGTGAACCTTGTGTAAACCTTTGTGCCCCTTGTGGTAAAAAAAAACAATAACAATGAAACTAAAAATAGCAGGATTAGAACCTTTACAAGTTTTTGAAGGAAGCAACTTTATCAATGTAGGAGAACGCACCAATGTGACAGGTTCGCGAAAATTTGCACGCTTAATTCGTGAAGATAATTATGAAGAAGCGCTAACCGTTGCACTACAACAAGTAGAAAATGGTGCCCAAATTATTGATATCAATATGGATGATGCCTTGCTTGACGGTGTAGAGGCCATGAAGACTTTTTTAAATCTCGTACAAGCCGAACCAAGTATTGCCAAAGTGCCTATCATGATTGATAGCAGTAAGTGGGACATTATTGAAGCAGGATTAAAATGTGTGCAAGGCAAGTGTGTTGTAAATTCTATTTCCCTAAAAGAAGGCGAAGACAGTTTTAAAAAACAAGCCACTTTATGCAAGCGTTATGGTGCAGCAGTAGTTGTTATGGCATTTGATGAAGCAGGCCAAGCCGATACGCTGGACCGAAGAATTACTGTATGCTCACGAGCCTATAAAATACTAACAGAAGAAATAGGCTTCGATCCAAGCGATATCATATTTGATCCAAATGTATTTGCTGTAGCGACTGGATTGGAAGAACATAATAATTACGCTATTGATTTCATAGAAGCAGCTAAGCAATTAAAAGAAAAGTTCCCGAGCGTTTCAATAAGTGGTGGTATTAGTAATTTATCATTTTCATTCCGAGGAAATAATTATGTGCGTGAAGCCATGCATAGTATTTTCTTATATTATGCTATTCAAAAAGGATTGAATATGGGGATCATTAATGCAGGTGCCTTGCCAATTTATGATGCCATTGAGCCCAAGTTAAAAAAACTTATTGAAGATGTATTATTTAATAAACATGAAGGTGCTACGGACGCTTTAATCGATTTTGCCGAAGGCTTAAAAGATAAAAAAGGGACGGAATTAAAAAAAGTAGATTTGACTTGGCGAGAGGGAACCGTTGCCGAAAGATTATCGCATGCCTTGGTCAATGGCATAACAGAATTTATAGATGAGGATACCGAAGAAGCTCGGAAACATTACAACAAACCGCTCGAAGTGATTGAAGGACCACTCATGGCGGGCATGAATGTAGTGGGTGATTTATTTGGTGCTGGTAAAATGTTTTTGCCACAAGTGGTAAAAAGTGCTCGTGTGATGAAAAAATCCGTAGCTATACTTACACCTTATATCGAAGAAGAAAAATTGGTTCAAGAGGATACGAGTAATGCATTAAAAGTTTTGTTAGCGACGGTTAAAGGCGATGTACATGATATTGGAAAAAATATTGTAGGTGTTGTTTTAGGCTGTAATGGCTACGACGTGGTAGACCTTGGTGTAATGGTACCAACAGAAAAAATTATAGACGAAGCGATAAAACACAAAGTAGACGTTATAGGACTAAGCGGCTTAATTACACCTTCATTGGACGAGATGGTAGGCGTAGCTACTGAGCTTAAAAAACGTAACTTAAACCTACCATTACTTATTGGCGGCGCAACAACAAGCCGCATGCACACGGCTGTAAAAATTGAACCACAATACGACCATGGCGTATTACATATCTTAGATGCGAGTAAGTGCGTAACGACGGTTGGCGAATTATTTCAAGAAGGAAAAGGAGAAGCATTATTGCAAGCAACCAAAGAAGAATACTCAGATTTACGCGAAAGCTTTGCAAAGAAACAAAGTGTAAAACAGCTAATTTCTTATGAACAAGCTAAAGCTAACAAAGTAAACATTGATTGGAAAAATTTTGATGCCGCAGTCCCAAATCAACTTGGTGTTCAAAATGTAGAAGTAGCCATTGCTACCCTTAGAAAGTATATTGATTGGACCCCGTTCTTTATTACATGGGAAATGCATGGAAAATATCCTGCAATATTAAATGATAAAGTGGTTGGCGATGAAGCCACCAAATTATTTAAAGATGCCAATGACCTTTTAGATAAAATAATAGCACAGAACTGGCTCACACCACAAGGAACATTTGGCCTGTGGGAAGCGACAGCCATTGGCGATGATATAAATCTGTTCCCCTCTGGAGGGGATAAAGGGGAGGAAACTGTACAGTTGAATTTCCTACGCCAACAATCTAAAAAATCAGCCACTCAACCAAATTTATCTTTAGCCGATTTCATTTGCCCAAAAGAAGAAAACAAGAAAGACTATATGGGTGCTTTTGCTGTAACGATTAAAGGAATAGAGCCGCACTTAAAGGCTTTTGAAGAAGAGCATGACGACTATAACAAAATCATGCTACGGGCATTAGCTGACCGTTTAGCCGAGGCCTTTGCCGAGTATTTGCACGAACAAGTGCGCAAAAATTATTGGGGCTACGCGGCTGATGAAAGTTACGAGAACAATGATTTAATCCGCGAAAAATACCAAGGAATACGACCGGCTCCGGGTTACCCTGCTTGCCCCGACCATACCGAAAAAATTAAATTGTTTGAATTATTGGGCGGCCAAGAAAATACAGGCATTATGCTTACAGAAAGCCTAGCCATGTACCCTGCCTCTTCAGTAAGTGGTTGGTATTTTGCTAATCCTGAGAGTAAGTATTTTGGCATTGGAAAAATACAAGAAGACCAAGTGGAGGATTATGCTACTCGTAAAAAAGAAAGTATTGAGTTCATTAATAAGTGGTTGGCACCAAATTTGACTGCATAGAATTACATTTGTAATTCTATATGAAAAATCTAAGTTGTCTACTACTCTCCTTATTTGTATATATCTGTGTTCAAGCACAAGTTTTACCTCCCAATTACCAAACTGATTGGTCCCTAGCTGCCGCTAATACAAGTGGCATTACAGCCAATTACGACTCTGTAAGTATATTAAACTTTGGCGGAGACAATACGGGCGCCTTGGCCAATGATGCAGCATTGAGCGCTGCAATAGCTTCCTTAAATAGTTCTACAGATTTAAAAGTTATTTTATTCCCGGCTGGCACATACCTTTTTAATGCAACGGTGAACCTCACAGAAAATGTAATCCTTAAAGGAAGCGGTGCAGACAATACAACGCTACGCTTCAATTTTGGCGGTGTTGGTGCAGATCTAATTAGAGCTACTGGCTCCATGGGAACCGACAGTACAGCTATTATTGGTTCTGGTATAAAGAATAGTTATAAAATTCGAGTGAGCGATGAAACAAAATTTGCCATAGGAGACTACATCAGAATTATTGAAACTGATAGTGATTTAATGTTCTCAACTTGGGCCTATGGAACCTTGGGGCAATTTGCACAAGTACTTGCCGTTACAAACGATAGCCTGACCCTTTCATCACCATTACGTATTACATATCCTGCCGCACGCAATCCTTATATTCAAAAAGTAAATTTCGTAGAAAATGTAGGTATCTCTTGCATGAAAATTGTAAGGTCAGATGCTGCTACAACAAGCGGACAATATCGTAACATTCGTTTTAACTACACCGCACATTCATGGATTAGCGGTGTGCATAGTGACTCTACTTATTTTGCACATGTAGATTTCTTAAACTCTTATAAGAATACGTTGAAGCAATCTTTCCTTGAAAACGCATACGAACATGGCGGCGGCGGAAGAGGCTATGGCGTTGTATGCCAATCTAGCTCAAGCGAATGTTTGATTATTAATAATATTTTCAGACTACTACGCCACAGCATGTTATTGCAATCAGGCGCTAATGGTAATGTCCTATCCTATAATTATTCTCGTGAGCCTTATTGGGTTCAAGGCTTCTTTCCGAATGATGTAGCAGGAGATGCCGTATTGCATGGCAACTATCCATTTAGTAATTTATTCGAACACAATATTGTTCAAAATATTGTCGTTGATAATTCCCATGCAGAAAATGGACCACACAATTTATTCTTTAGAAACCAAGCAGACAATTCCGGTATCTTTATGAATGCTGGCGCTGGTGATTCTACAGCTTTTATTGGGAATGAAGTAACGGCTGCTCCTAGTTTATTTTATGGACTCTATGCCTTGACGGGCAACGGTAACTTTACTTATGGAAATAATGTAAATGGCACAACGCAACCAAGCGGGACCAGCTCACTGCCAGACAACTCTTATTATACCACGGCTGCGCCAGAATTTATGACAGGTACATGGCCAAGCATTGGATACGCTAATACAATTAATACAGGAACTATTCCTGCCGAAACAAGCTATGCAGCTTCCAACTTCACCATCTGTGATACCTTAGCTCCTTTTATTCCTTTGGCTATCAATGATATTAATTTATTCGTTGCTAGTAGCGATCATAATGCAGCATTGCAGTGGAAAAAAATAAATGACTTCCCAATTAATCGTTTTAAAGTATTGAAAAGTTATGACGGACTGCGCTTTACTTCAGCTGCAGAAATTGAGGTTGATATAAATGATAAAGTGTTTGAATGGACAGATTATAACATCTTACCGCGCGATGTTTTTTATCAAATAGTTGGCTTGTCAAATAATGAAATTTGTTGCTCAAGCAATGTGGCCATTCTTAAGCCATTAAAAAACCAATCCTCAAACATTACAGTTTATCCTAACCCATCTAAAGGCGAGTTAAACATTAAGTTATATAGTGAAAGTCGCGATCTAATGCAACTAGAAATTATAGATATAAATGGCCGAGTAATTCTTAAAAAGAAAAAAGAAGTAAGTCATGGTTGGAATGAATGGAAGGTGCAGTTAGACCAACAATGTAGTGCTATTCTTTTTTTAAGAATTAGAACTGAGAATGGTTATTTCGTAAGACGTGTCCTAATGAACTAGGTTATTCATTAACCTAAAATCTATTGATAAAGATAAAACTTAGAGGTGTCTATGTTAATAAAATTCCTTACGCGAACCGTTCCGTCGAAATGCTCCTTTGTATAAAGATATTTAAAGCCATTGGCAAAATCCTTGTGGACGAACTCTCCACTAGCTATTATATTGCCAAATGTATCTAAGTTTATTCCATATCCGTTGCCTAAAGTGTCTAAACCTCTTCTCTCAAAATGTGGCAGCCCTACTTTTCTAAAATAATCTATATAAAAATTATTCAAATCCAATAAATATCCGTCCAGTATTCCTCTATCTAACTTTGTAATCTTTACTCCAACTTCTAAGCTTTCAAAGTCATCACGATTTTCAAACATTGATTTAAAATAAATACTATTTCCTCTCAGAAAATAATTCCCAGTATCTATATAAGATCCTTTACAATGTCTTCCAATTAATTTATAAGCAGAGTCAGGTAGCAGAGATAAGTAACATCTTGATGTAGATCTAATAGTTTGATAGTAACCACTAACTGTATGAAATAACTCACTATCCGTAAATGTGCGTTGCTGAACTAAAATATCATCAAACTTAGGAAATGAATGCAATTTCACTTTTGGCATTTCTTGAGTACAAGAAACACAAAACAAAAGTATAAGTAAACTCAATCCTCTCATCATCAAATTAACGAATCATCAAATCATTTATTACATCTGCACACATACATTCTTAGGCTCTGTAAAGAAGTTTAAAGCATTCCAACCTCCTTCTCGTCCTACACCGCTATTTTTCATACCACCAAAGGGAGTGCGCAAATCGCGCAGCAACCAGCAATTAATCCATACGATACCACTCTCCAATTGATTAGCTAGTGTATGCGCCCGGCTTATATCTTGTGTCCATACAGAGCAAGCTAAGCCGTAGTCCGTGGCATTGGCCAACGTCAAGGCTTCCTCTTTTGTTTCGAACGGCTGTATCGTTACTACAGGCCCAAAAATCTCTTCTTGATTCGTTCTACAATTTGGACCTAAATTTTCAATAATGGTTGGTGCAATAAATAGACCATCCTTATTTTCTCCATCTAGTTTTACAGCATCGCCTCCTAATAATATCTTACCGCCTTCTTCTTTGGCCAAAGCAATACAACTCATCACTTTATCAAAATGCATTTGACTGACTACAGCCCCTTGATTTGTATCATCCGATAATGGGTCGCCCACTTTTAGTTTAGTAACTCGTGCAATAAATTCTTCTTTGAACTTTTCATACACTGATTGCTCCACCAAGATGCGACTACCACAAAGACAAATTTGTCCTTGATTGGCAAAAGAAGAATGCACAATGGTCTTCATCATTTTATCCCAATCACAATCTGCAAATACGAGTGTTGGATTTTTACCTCCTAGCTCTAAGGAAAGTTTTTTAAATACTGGCGCAGCAATAGAGGCAATGTGGGCACCTGCTCTCGTACTCCCTGTAAAAGAGATGGCCCTAATCTCTTTATGCTTTACAATTTCGCTCCCACAACTAGCACCATCGCCATGTAGAATATTTAATACACCTTTAGGCAATCCTGCCTCTTCACAAATCTGACTTAATAGAAAAGCTGTAACAGGAGTTACTTCACTTGGCTTAGCAATAACACAATTTCCCGCCGCTATAGCTGGAGCAATTTTCCAAGTAAATAAATACAAGGGCAAATTCCAAGGCGAAATACAACCTACCACACCAATCGGTTGGCGCATAGTATAATTGATCGCCTTACCCTCCATGATATGACTATCGCTTGCATAATGCATGATACTCGTAGCAAAAAACCTGAAATTATCTGACGCCCGAGGAATATCAACTCGCTTACTTAATTTGAGCGGTTTGCCATTATCTAAAGTTTCCGCTAGTGCTAATTCATCTAACTTACTTTCAATCAAATCAGCAATTTTATTCATTACTCGAAAGCGCTGCTCGGGTGTTGTTTTGCTCCAAATTACAAATGCTTGTTTAGCCGCTTTAACGGCTTCATCCACATCGGCTGATGTACTCATGGGTATACTACCAATACTTTTTCCAGTAGCTGGATTGACATTGTTAACCTTTCCGCCTCCTTGTGCATCTGTAAATTGTCCGTTGATGTAGTTCTTTATTTTGTAAGTCATTTTTATTTTTTATTCTCTTTTGAATTTAAAAAGATTCCTAGTTTCCTCCCCCTTGATCCCCCGCCAGCGGGGGAAACATCATCAAATCAGCTCATCATCAAACCATCAAATTAAATGGAACCTGTTCGACCGCCGTCTACACAAATACTTTGTCCCGTTACGTAAGCTGCCGCAGGAGATGCTAAAAATGCAATGACATTAGCAATCTCATCTGGCTGTGCAAATCGCTTCATTGGAATGACCGACAGCATACTATTCTCAACTTCACTATATTCTTTAGAAAGCTTTTTTGATTTATTTTCAATAATACTTTTTAAGCGACCAGTCTCTGTTGCTCCAGGCAATACATTATTGACCGTTATACCAAATTCTGCCAATTCGTTAGCCATTGTTTTAGACCAGCTAGCTACTGCGCCGCGTGTTGTATTACTTACACCCAATCCATTCAACGGAATTTTTACTGAAGTAGAAATAACATTGACTATACGACCATAATTATCTTTTTTCATACCATCAACTACTGCTTGTGTAATGATATGATTACACACTAAATGCTGATTATATGCCAACAGAAAAGCATCTACTTCTGCATCAATAATTTTACCTCCTGGAGGACCTCCTGTATTATTAATTAAGATATGAATGTGCTCATCCTGTACTAATTTCTGCACGACAGTACGTACTTCTTCTGGCTTAGAAAAATCGGCATGAATATATGCGTGCCCTTCTCCTAGTTCATCCACTTTGGCTTTTAATTTATCCTCGCTACGCGAAAAAAGAATACACTTAGCACCCATATTAGCCAAGGCTTTTGCACTTTCCCAACCAATGCCTTGTGTGCTCCCGCATACTAAAGCTGTTTTTCCTTTTAGGTTTAAATCCATAGTTGAGCAAAGTTAAATGATTTATTCATGACAGAAAACTAGCCCATTAATTTGTACATTTAGACAAAACCAGCTCTATGAAAGCTATCACCTTATCGCTACTTTTAATATTAATGCTAGAACCATTGTGTGCGCAGAATAAAAAACATGCGATAGAAAGTGAAGTTTTGACTGCATATCCAATTATAAATGTCCTGAGCAATAGAATTTATAAACAATTTAATCCAAATCTATATTACACTTACCAACTCAACCCAAACTATAAACTAATTTTTGGTATTGCCTTTCGTGAAAATAAGTTCACTTCGCCATGTCCAGCAAACTATTGCTATGGCAATGAAATAAACGAATTTGAAACGTCAGTTGGAGTTAGACGCACACTTTGGCAAGTCAATAAAAAAAATCAACTGTTTGGCGAAGCTAGCCTTGTTTATAAAACATTGAACAATTCTCGTTGGGGAGCAGGCGGGTTCTCAGGAGGGCGCACCGAGTCAGCCGAAAGGGGATTTGGGTTAGGCTCAACGCTTAGACTTGGATACCAATATAACATCTCGCGAACTTTTTATTTTTCTTTAAACTCCGCATTAAACATATCAAACTCATGGGTTGAACAGCATACAGAAAACAATGTACTTGTTGGCTCTTCCTATACTACTATTAAAGACTTAAGGCTAATTAATATGAAAAGTAACTTAATTGGACTCCGTATTGGCTATCGTTTCTAAGTACAACTTGAACGTTGAGTAAATTAGTGATTGTCAAGTGGCTTACCCTTTCAAATAAGTAACTATCTTTAATTATCTCAGAATTATGAAAAAAATTAGCTCCTTAATCCTGTTAATTCTAACAATAAGTTCAGTAAAAGTTATTGCTCAAGAAAAGCACGTAGCTGAATTTGGATTGTCTGCCATTGGTAATATACACTACGCAAGTGCTAAGCCTTTAAAAGTATTGAATGAATTTGGTGTGAACTATCAGCGTTATGCATTTGAACAAACTTATATTGTATTGGCCATTCAAGAGATAAGTATGAACTACAACGATGATTCCAAAGACAGCTCCAATCTCTATAAAGGCAATCTTAAATATAATCAATGGCAATTTTCTACTGGTATAAGGCATTATTTTAAGCAAGAAATATTGGGGACCTTTAATTATTTTGGGGAGTGTAGCTTCTATTATACTCGCTTCAATACTTTAGGAACATACTCTAGCGGGGAATTTGGCGAAGCATTTTATCGTCAAAACCGTTCTAAAGGAGTGGGCTTTGGATTAAAGGCAGGTAGTATTTATCAATCCTATGAAAATTGGTATTTAGGTGCTAATGTTGCAACATACTTTACTGGAGGGCGCAAAGGAGAAAGAATTGGATATGAAGAAGTGCCCAATGGATTACCTAAAATAGAAGACTTAAATGGCAATGAGAACCTTACGCGTTTCCAATTAGAATTACGGGTTGGTGTTAGATTCTAAATGTAAAAATTACGCCTAGCTATTTTCACTGCCGTATCTTTACCAACTGAAAATTTTGTTATGCTCCAAATTCAAAAAATAAGAGAAGAAAAAGAAACTGTCATCAACAGTCTTAAAACGAAGAATTTTGACGCTACAGCTATTGTTGAATCTATCGTAAGCTTAGATGAAAAAAAGCGTAAAACACAAGCTCAAAATGACGAGCAGCTTTCGCGTATCAATAAAGCTTCTAAGGAAATTGGCATGCTCATGGGGCAAGGCAAAAAAGAAGAAGCTGAAGTAAAGAAAGGCGAGGTAGGCCAATTAAAAAGCACATCAAAAGAATTGGGTGCACAATTACAGCAGTTAGAGAAAGAACTGCATGATGAATTAGTGAAGCTTCCTAATCTTCCGCACCCGAGTGTGCCTCCTGGAAAGTCCGAAGAGGAAAATGAAGTGATCAAAACGGATGAAATACCTACATTAAGCGAGAGCGCCCTGCCGCATTGGGCGCTTACTGAAAAATACAATTTAATTGATTTTGAATTAGGAACTAAAATTACAGGTTCTGGTTTCCCAGTATACAGAGGAAAAGGTGCCAAATTACAAAGAGCTTTAATTGCCTACTTCTTAGATTATAATACCGAGGCTGGTTATGAAGAGTTCATGCCACCACATTTAGTCAATGAAGAAAGTGCTTATGGCACAGGACAACTCCCAGATAAAGAAGGTCAAATGTATCATGCAACGGCCGATAATTTTTACCTAATACCTACTGCCGAAGTGCCGGTCACAAATATCTATCGTGGAGATATTATTGCACCAGAAAAACTGCCAATAAAAATGACAGCCTACACGCCTTGTTTTAGAAGAGAAGCCGGGAGCTACGGGAAAGATGTGCGTGGTTTAAACCGATTACACCAGTTTGATAAAGTAGAAATTGTACAAATGGTTAAGGCCGATACCTCTTACGATGTGCTTGATGAAATGGTTGCTCACGTAGAAAAATTAATCCAAAACCTAGAACTACCTTATCGCATACTTAGACTTTGTGGTGGAGATGTAAGTTTTGCATCGGCTATTACTTATGACTTTGAAGTATATAGCGCTGCGCAAAAACGTTGGTTAGAAGTAAGCTCAGTATCTAACTTCGAAAACTTCCAAACAAACCGTATGAAAATACGCACGCGCAATGCAGAAGGAAAAACGGAATTAGTACATTCATTAAATGGTTCATCATTGGCTTTGCCAAGAATACTAGCTTGTCTATTAGAAAATAACCAAACGGAGGACAGCATAAAAATTCCTAAGGTATTGCAATCTTACTTTGGCGCGGAAGCGATAAATTAATCTCTATTAATTCGCCTTTAGAATATAACAACACAACGCTCTTTTTAGCGTTGTGTTTCTTTTTAAAAGTCACAGTGTACCTACTCCACTCTCCTATTTCCACCTTGTAATCATCCGTTTCATAATTGGAGGCACCGCGATCTTCATCCATTAACCACACACCATCTGTTCTTGGTTGAATGCTCAATGTACTATCATTCATCACTTCAACATCAAAGGAGTCCGAAACACTCTGCGCATAGTACCACATTACTTCTTTAAAGGCCTCAGGCGCTTCCTTCTTAGCATGCATTTGTGCTGCTATACCTAATCTATTATCTGCTCTAAATACAAAGTGTCCTTGGCAAAAAGAGGGTACGTTTAATAAGTAATATTCTGCGGCCTCAAATTTATTTAATTCGCTGAGGTATTGCTCATGCAACTGACCATTCAACACTTTAGCATGCACTCCGCGCAAGCTTGTCATCGTATTAATAATAAGTAATATTATAATAAAACCCGTGCTCAGCACAGCACTCTTTTGCCAAAGCAAGACTAATACGGATGCCATAATAAACACAAAAGCAAAATAGGCAAAACGCATATTCTCAAATTGATTCATTACTGAATGAGAACGAAATAAATACGGCAGTAAAAACAACACGCCATTAAAAAACAAAAACAGTGCAAGCCTTTTCTTTTTAATAAAAACAATAACCACAACAACCAACAGTAATAACACACCCCAGCCATAATAAGCACTAACAAGTGAGTAATATCCTTCTCTTAATGGAAATGACAAGGCCTGAGAATAGCCCCAAATACGAGATAAATAAACGATTAAATGATCGCCATAAATACTAAACGACTGCCCCATTGCATCCATAGACATACCATGAGGTATCAAGGTTTTAGTTTGAAAATATAAATAAGTATAGGCAACAACCAAAACTAGAAACATGGGAACGTATAAAGCTGCTAGCCGTTTAAATAGAATAAGAAACGCCTCATCCCTTCTTAATAAAAGAGCTAACAATATGAAACTAGGCAAGAACATCATACTCATTTCAAAGGTGAATACTGCCATAACAAAGGCAGTAAAAAAGACAAACTTATTCCAAACTTGCTTATTCAATGCTTTAAAAAACTCATTGAACATAATCAAGTATAACAATAGCGTAATAACATAATGCGAGGGTCCAGCCCATGCCATGGTTTCAAATAAGTGTGGCGATGAAACAAAAAACAAAGCCAATAAAAAAGAAAACAAAACCGGAAAAGCAATCTTAAAAAAAGTAAGCAACTGCCTAAATACTTGAACAATGTAACAGGCAATAAATGCATGTAATACTGTCAATACAATAAAATAATACTGCGATTCTATTCCAAACAAACGCTCCATAATAACCAAAGACAAATAATGAAATTGGTACAAACTGCCGTAGCCAAAAGAGTGAAAGAAATCAGTCCAAGGCATATCCCTTACCTCCCATAAACCAGAAATCCCATCATCAATTAATAAATAATGTCGCACGGGCCAGTATAATAATAACAGCACACAACAGAATATCCCAAACAATATTAGTTGTGACATTTGCGTCAAGCGACGCTCTATGTTATGTAGAAATGATTGCAAGTCCAGTCAAAACTAACAATAATTTGTGGCTTTACTAAAAAAAGAAAATCCGCCTCGTTGAAGGCGGATTTTCTTTTATAAACATTTTAAGTTTATTTAGGATGCAACTCCTCAAAATTGCTCAAACCACATTTCAAGAAATTGGCGTATTCGCTAGCATCCGGTGTATAAGCCTTAGGCGTATTTAAGATTCGTTGATTAATTGGATCAATCAAAACGTAATAAGGCTGCGATGCGGCCTTAAAGTTTCTCAATGCCAAATCAAACCATTTATCTCCAACCGTAACGGCCATTCGTTTTAAATAAGGTGACATAAACTGTTCTGAAACTGGCAGCTCTTTTTGCTCATCTACATAAAGTGATGCAACAATATAGTTGTCTACCAAGTAGGATTTAACTTTTGGCGTTGGCCATACTAACTCTTCCATTTTACGACAATTAACACAAGCCCAACCTGTAAAATCTATCATGACTGGCTTGCCCTCGCGCTTACCTATTTCCATGGCTTTCTCTAAATCCGTGTATGTCTTTATACCGTTAATGGTGTGCGTTCCTTCCTCATGATTATCATCATGATAGCTATATGCATAGAACTTAGGCGGGGGGAAACCAAATAGATTTACATTAACACCAACAAAATCTAAGGCTACATAACCACCGAGTAAAAAGAAAATAATTGCAAATATTTTCATATTACGCGTACTCTGAACGACATCACCTTTTTTAACCGTAAACTTCCCTAGTAAATACAAGCCAGTAATAATACATAGTATAACCCATATAGCTAAGAACGTTTCTCTTTTCAATAATCCCCAGCCCATGACTAGATCAGCATTGGATAAGAATTTAAGAGCAAAGGCTAATTCAATGAAACCAAAAACTACTTTCAACACCGTAAGCCAACCACCTGATTTAGGCAAGGCTTTAAGTAAGTTAGGGAACATGGCAAACAATGCAAAAGGAACACCTAAGCCTATTCCAAAACCAGACATGGCCGGTGTAATTAATTTAGTATTGCTAATATTACCTAATACTAATCCTAAGATTGGACCCGTACAAGAGAATGATACTATGGCTAATGTCAAAGCCATAAAGAAAATCCCTCCAAAACTGGTTGTATTACTTTTCGCATCAATCTTGTTTGTCATTGAACTTGGCAAGCTGATATCATAAAAGCCAAATAAAGAGAATGCAAAAACTATAAATACTGCAAAAAAGACTAGATTAACCCAGACGTTTGTAGAAAAGGAGTTCAGTGCATTACCACCCCAACCGAGGAATAAAAACGGAAGGCTCAATAAAAAATATACTAAGAAAATAGAGAAGCCATACCAAATACCATTTTTAATACCTTGACGTTTATCGCCGGCACTTTTTAAGAAAAAAGAAATAGTCATAGGTATCATAGGTAAAGTACATGGGAAAAACAATGCGGCTAAGCCACCCAAAATTCCATAAAGAAAGGCTGTCCACATACTTAAGCCGGCATCTTGTGTTTCGCCACAATCGCCAACGATAGAACCATATTCTCCATATATCTTATCCGCACTTTCACTGCTACCTCCATTACTTGTACCTTCTCCTGTAAGATTGGCAAGCGAGTCATTTGCCTGCTTAGTTGAATCGTCTTTGGCAGCTAATGCTAGTCGTTGCGCATTCTCAATTGAGTCTTGTATCACTTTAAACTTAGCATCTTCAGCTGCTTTGGCTGCCGCCACAGAATCTTCATAACGCTTTCTTTCAGCTGCTACTTTCTTTGGGTCTTGTTTTACGCCTGTTGTTTTAGCTACATTACTACCACCATCACAAGCCTTATCCAAGTCTACAACATAGTTTTCCGTGACTGGAGGCAAGCAGCCTTGGTCATTACATATTGTATAATAAATATTCCATTTGAGCTTTTTGTCAAGGTTATCAAATTTAATTTTTTGAATATACTGGACCTTATTTTTATACCAATTCCATTTCTCACCAATAACTTCTTCAGTAATTAATTTACCTCTCTCCTTAACTTTCCCCAGTTTTTGAATTCCTTTTACCGCTTCAATTTGCACATCTGGAACAATTGCCAGCCCATCGCCTCCGGGATTAAAAGAGTACATGTGCCAACTTTTAGCAATTTTGCCCGTAATAATGATTTCAGCTTCAGTATCATTAAGAACATTTACACATGAAGTAAAAGTTATCTTTCTGTCTTGAGCAGACAGATTCATTAAGGCAAATAAGGCAATAAACAGTAATAATATCTTTTTCATAAACTAATAATTATTTGAGATTAAATGGTTCTTCGGTTGGTGCCATACATTTTTGCTCATCACATAATTGATAATAGACTGAACCACTAATCGCTTCTGTATTAGAACGTATGAACACCTTAAAACTTACTTCGTTTTCATAATAGCGCACATTACCCATGCCACTAATTTGAGAATTTATTATTTCACCAACGGCTTCTTTCTTTATAAGCTTAACTTGATCGTTATCAAAATTAAATTTTGGCGCGATTAACAAGCCATCACCTCCTGGCTCAAAATCGAAGATGTGCCAGTGCTTAGCCAAAAGCAGCTTAGCCGTTATTACATACTCATTGGGAGCATTTGATTTCTCTTTAGTAAATGCCCAACTAGCGATAGGTATGGCCTGATCTTTTGATGTTGACATTATATTTTCGGATTTCTCACTGACTTTAGCCGCCTTTTGAGCACTACATGAAATACATATTGATATGAACAAAAGTAAAATTAAGTTTCGCATAAATTTATTGATTTATTAAGCCTTCAAATACCTTACGGCCGTCTATATTACCCAATACTTCACTACAAGCGCGCTCTGGGTGAGGCATCATGCCAAATACATTTTTAGCTTTATTCGTAATTCCTGCAATATTCTCTAATGAGCCATTAGGATTTGCTTCTTTGTTTATCGCAGCACTTTCATCACAATAAGTGAATAGCACTTGATCATTGGCATTTAATTCAGCAATGGTTGCTTCATCAGCATAGTAGCGCCCTTCGCCATGTGCAATAGGTATTTTAATTGCCGAGCCATTGACACCACTAGTGACCAATGTATTGGCACTTTCTTTCTTTAAGTAAATGTTTTTACAAACAAACTTCTGATGATCATTAGCCAGCAATGCACCGGGTAATAAACCAGCCTCACACAATACCTGAAAACCATTACACACGCCTAACACTTTACCTCCCTTATTAGCAAACGCTATAACGCTCTCCATAATAGGGCTAAAGCGAGCCATGGCACCACAACGCAAGTAATCTCCATAAGAGAAACCGCCTGGTAATACTATACAGTCATCTGTTGTAAAATCAGAAATGTCTTTATCCTTATGCCACAGCATTTTTACTTCTTGGCCTAAATCATGCGCTAGCGCGTCATGCATATCTTGATCACAATTAGATCCTGGGAAAACAACTACTCCAAATTTCATATTTCAATTATAAAAATCTAATTAGCCATTGAATGCCAAGAACTGACAGCATAACTAAGTAGAACGTAAATGTATTATATTTTTTAAGATTATTAGAAAGGGCAGAACTTAATATTATACTAAATGGGATGATAGAAAATATCCAGCTCACTGAAGGAAAAACGATAGATACCGCACCAATGATAGAGCCAAAAATGAAATAGACAGTAACCGCATTCCACTTTTTAGTAACCAATAACTTATTATCCGTTATTCCACGGCGCGCCAAGAATAAGCCATATAAGAGAATGAAAATGGATAACACTGACAACAGCATAACAGACCAATTATTAATGAGTTGTATCGGAAACATAAGGGTTAAAGACAAAAGCTTACCCCAGAAAAACTCGCCCACCAACACATAATACAGGCTTACAAATAAATACAGCGGTAAGACAAAACCCAAAAGCAAAGAAACATACTCCTGCAAAACAAATATGCGCATACTCAATAAGAACCAAAAAATAGCTAATATAAACAGCGTACTAGGCCAATACAATAAAGCTGCCAAGCCCACCAACAAACCAATAATAAAGTAATGCGAGGCTGATTTTAAATTATACTGTGTACGAATAGATTGCGCAAAAGCTATAAAAAGCAACAAGGCACTCAATGCTTGCACCGAGAAGATAACAAAACTAGGCAAGACGGATGCAAATAGGATAAAAGCCATCGCTGGGATAAAACTCTTCTTACCAATGAGCTTCTCTGATACAATAACATACTTAAAATAGGTAGCAAATATTAACCAAAAGAGTGTGGACAGTAGTAAATAAAAGCGTGGCGACCATTTATAAAAAGCCAACAACCAGTCCCAATTATAAAATGAACTTTGATAAAACAAACCTAAATCCTCTACACTGGGTACTTCAATAAAATAGACGAGCCTTACCAGAAAGGTAAAAAACACCAATATAAAAAAGGCAGGAAAGTCGTTACGCTTAAAAAGGAGTAGCACGAATTAAAAAGATATTTTTACAAAGCTAAGGTCTCCTTTAGAAATAGCGGGCGCTATTAATACATCTTTACTTATTTGCTGCGCCCCTCGTAGTATAAACTGTCTATTATCATTATTACTTGCTCCAGGAAGCTGTTTGAGACTTAGCTCTCCACTATTGGAGATATAGGAAGTGATTACACGACCATTATTACCCATTTCATTAAACAAATAAACGGCACCTATTGGATGCTCCAAGGTCGCAAAGGATGAAAAAGCTCCGTTATCTTGTCTAGACTCTTGGTTTTTCATAACTGTCTGCGTCCAATGCAAGCTGCCATCGGCTTTCATATTAAACACATAGATGTCTTGGTCATGATAAATATTTTCTATTCGATTCCCCGCCGGAGACATACCACCCATCGGACTCATAAATCCGATGGACGTGCCCATGTTACGAGACTCCACGTAAGACTTCTCAGCAACTATCTCAAAGCCATTATCCGCAACAATGCGTATACCTCTTAGTTTTAAATGAGAAAGCACATTACTGCCAATATTCCCTTGCAATACAATTGGAGATACATGTTGTCTAATTACTTTATTTTGGCTCCGGCTATACACCAACGCGACTACACCCTCCGGCTCCGCATTTCTTGTCCTATGGAATAATCCTCCAAAATATAGGTGAGACTCATTATCATCAAAGCGAGACTTCAGACCACTATAAGCATAATTCTTTAAATCAATAGCTAGGTTGCTTACTTGATTCTCACCCACACTCCTCGTAAGTAAGGCAAGCTCTTCATAATTCTTTTTGGTACCACGCAACTCACCAATAAGACTATAGAACTTGCCTGTCTTATCAACATTCATTTCTATTAACTCGTAACGGCGCGTAACATCTAACGCTTGCTCATAACGTTGCACCATTTCATAAGCACCATTTAATACTGTATGATTAATGTATAACTTATCCTCTCCAGCAATATTGCTTACCAATCCATAAAAGTGTTTTTTACCCTTCTCATTATGAACAATCTCAAACTTAGTCTTATCAAATACTCCTTTTAACGGAATACTATCCAATAGCACTGGTTTAAAGGTATCGTCTCTGTCGTAAATTTTAGTGGCATATAATTTCAACATTCTTTTTTCGCGCACTTGATAAAAAATATGCACTTCATCATCAACAATACTCAAGTTAATATCAGACACATTATTAGAATAAAAGTCTAACAAAGAATAACCATAGCGATCTAAGTTTAAGTTATACCAAATCAACTTAGCTATATTACCTCTTCTAACATAGGTCACAAGCTTTTCCTTAAGCATACCAACGACCTGCACTTCTTCAATAGCGCCATTGGCTCTTTCCGTTTCGCTATACAATAAATCTTGCCCCACCGCAGGCTTGGCATAGACAAAACTTATGACAATGCATATTATGATATGATATAATCTCATGTTCTAAGAAGCAATATAATAATATTGCTAAGGTTATAGTGTTAGAATAGACTTAATTTATCAAAAGCAATCATATGGACAATATATTAATAACAGGCGGAACAGGATTTATAGGCACACAACTAGTAGCCGCATTAGAAAAGAAAGGTTGCAACGTATACATATTAACCAGACAAGAACAACTCGCTGCCAACAACAAACACTATATCCATTGGATGCCCAAAGAACATTATGTACATGAGCAGGTCAATGGTAAAAAATATACCATCATAAACCTTGCGGGAGAAAATATAGCCAACGAACGCTGGAGCGATGCCCATAAAGAGCGTGTGCTAAAAAGCCGTACAGACATATTAAATACGCTGTATCGTTTATGTAGTGAACAGCGTATCGAATGTGACCATCTTTTATCCGCATCAGCTATTGGTTTTTATGGAAATGCTAATGGAGCACTAACCGAACATACACCTCCAGACGAATCCTTTCTATCGACCACCTGCCAAGCATGGGAACAAGGTGCCACTCAGTTTGAAAAACTGAATATTAAAACAAGCATTGTACGAATCGGCGTGGTGCTGGGCCAAGGAGATGGCGCCTTTCCCAAATTTGTGGCCACACTACCCTTTAAGTTTGTAGGCATACCCGGTAATGGCAAGCAAATTTTTCCGTGGATACATGTGCAAGATGTAGCCGGCATATTTCTTCATTTATATGAACATAAAATAACGGGTGTTTTCAATGCGGCAGCTCCTCAAAAATCAAGCATGACCGATGTATTTAAAGCCATTAAAGCAGAAAAAAACTATTGGATTGCCGTACATGCACCCGCCTTCATGCTCAAAATAATTATGGGAGAGCTCGCTATAGAAGTATTAAAAAGTAGCCATGTAGTTTCTGATAAAATAGTAGACGCTGGCTATACATTTAAACATGCTGACCTCGCATCTTGCATGCACAACTTATTGGCTTAGAATATACCACTGTACATGCACCGTACGGCGCCTTTCATCAATAGCTTGGTACTCTATGGCGCTATGCGGCTTGCTTATTCCAAAACCCTCTCGGTCAATATCTATTTTCAAGTTTTTCATACCTCCAAACACCTTTCTTTTTTGGCTAATCAGGGTTTCAATTATACTTGCAATATCGTAACACCTTAAATGAGAGATGTACATTTTCATTTCATCATAGGTAATGTCTTTTCTTCCCATTCTAAAATGCAAATCATTATATAATTCAGAACTATCAATTATTGGACTTGCATCTGCATAACCAGAGATCAAAATATACGCTTGTGTATTTTGATCAAGCTTACTCTGAGCAATCATAAAAATACTATCAACCATTGGTGCGTACACCTCCATAGCCTGCGGCTTTATTTTATAGGGAATGACATACTTCCCTACATCGTAATATGCCTTCTTTTCTACAGTATGTGCTTTTGCATTATTAAAAAACGTTTCTTTACTTAACAACAACCCACCCAAACTTGACAATACACTTGCATCTTTCTCAATGTCTTTACTGTAATTAGGCATCGTTTTTTTAAGCGCATCAATAGTTCTTCTTTCTTCAATACGGCTCAATGGATCAGCCGTTAAGACATTAAATTTCTTGATGTTCCGTTGGCGTATTACAGCAGGCTCTAGCAGGTTGTTTAATTCCTGTTTATACCCAACAAGTGATACACTATCAATCTGGCCGTTTATATATAATTGTTGCACATGTGCCAGTAACTCCTGACTTTCACTAATCAAACTATCATTTTGCAACACAGCCTTTTTGGCAACCATAACATTTTGCACCTTGCAGCTTGATACAAGGCCGAGTAGCACACAAAATATAATAAGTTTAAAGTTCATAAAAATTAGTCTATAGCAAAATTTGATTATTAAATAACATTCTTACAATTACATTTGTAAGATGCAATTATTCTGCGAAAGCCTCGGCAAATATAAGCGACTTAAAACCAAAGAAGTAACGATTGGTTCATTGAAAATAGGGAATGGACACCCTATAGCCATACAAACCATGACTACAGCCGATACTATGGATACCGAAGCAACCATTGCCGAGAGTATTCGTTGCATAAAAGCAGGCGCACAATTGGTACGCATTACGGCCCCTTCTAAAAAGGAAGCCCATAACTTACAAGCCATTAAAGACGGCATACGCGCGGCTGGTTATGATACTCCATTGGTGGCAGACATTCACTTTACACCCAACGCTGCCGAGATTGCAGCTAAGATTGTAGAAAAAGTTAGAGTAAACCCTGGCAACTATGCCGATAAAAAGAAATTTGAAACACACGAATACACCGACGCTTCTTACCAAGAAGAGTTGGATAGAATTAGTGAGAAGTTCATTCCATTAGTAACTATTTGTAAAGAGCATGGTACGGCCATGCGCATTGGTACCAATCATGGTTCGCTAAGTGATCGTATCATGAGCCGCTTTGGCGATACAGCTATTGGCATGGTAGAAAGCGCATTGGAGTTTTTGCGCATAGCGCGCAGCCAAGACTACCATAATATTGTATTGAGTATGAAAAGCTCTAACCCACAAGTGATGGTGCAAGCTTATCGTTTGTTGGTGCAAAAAATGCAGGAAGAGTTTGACGTATGCTACCCATTACACCTGGGTGTAACCGAAGCAGGTGATGGAGAAGATGGCAGAATAAAAAGTGCCGTAGGTATTGGCACCTTATTAAAAGATGGCTTGGGCGATACCATTCGTGTATCACTAACCGAAGATCCAGAATTTGAACTGCCTGTGTGTACAGATTTAATTAATGAATGTGTTCTCGGATCTGCTCGAACAGACAATGATACAGACACAGTCACTTCGAGCGAAGCCGAGAAGCATTATGACCCCTTTAATTATCAAAGACGAAATACCTACGCTGTTCAAAACATTGGCGGCGGGCAAGTACCCATTGTTGTTGGAGACTATGGAAAATTAAAAAATACAACGGCCGAAGATTTACAAGCCATTGGATATACTTACGATGCCTCCTTAGACAAATGGAACGTGAGCGACTTTGCCGCTGATTATTTATTTATTGAAAAAGTGCCAGCCTTTCATGTTCCTGGCACATTAAGAATAATCACTTGGTACGACGAATGGAAAGCATACCAAGACACCCTTCGACAAGCTCAGGGTGACAACGCTAAGAAGCAAGACAAAGTATTTCCGTACCTCACGCGTTCGCAGTATTTAACTGAAACAACCTCTGACACTTTGAACTTTGTTGATTTGGGAGCGCACGAAACATTAGACGATGAGTTTGTCAATAAAATAAAAGCAGATAAAACCGTGGTACTCGTTATGTATAGCACGGAACAATTATCTATGAAGCAATTGAGACATCAGATGCTTCAATTAGTACATCATGATATTAAAGCGCCTGTTGTATTTATTATTAATTCAAAAAATAGCAATCCTGATGAACACTTAATTCATTACGCCACTGAAGCTGGAGCATTATTACTCGATGGTTTTGGCGATGGATTAATATTGGGCGTAGATTACTCATTGGATAAAATACTAAGCGATTGCGCCGATGCCAACCTCAATTCATTTGGCATATTACAAGCTACACGCACGCGTATTTCTAAAACGGAATATATCTCTTGCCCAAGTTGTGGGCGTACGCTTTTTGACCTGCAAGAAACAACGGCAAAAATTAGAGCAAGAACCAATCACTTGAAAGGAGTAAAAATTGCCATCATGGGTTGCATTGTAAATGGACCTGGAGAAATGGCAGATGCCGACTTTGGTTATGTTGGAAGTGGTGTAGGAAAAATAACGTTGTACAAAGGACAAGAGGTTGTAAAGCGTTCGATACCAAGTGAAGTAGCAGTAGATGAATTGATTAATCTATTAAAAGAGAATGAAGCTTGGGTTGAGCCTATTTTGGCTTAGCGTTTTCTAATCACCAATATCTCATCATCCGAGAACTCCATCCAAGCCAAATCGTAGATGTAGTGAAATGTTTTGCCCTTACTATTGATGTGCGTATGGGTATGATATTTAAACCTAAATTTTTTATCGGCCATTTTATTTCTTGCCACTTTTACTTGTGATTTATTTTTACCAATAAATTCTAAGAGTATCCCATGATTTCGTTTAAGGTATTCATTTATTCTAATGGCCGCCTTGCGCGTTGCATAGCGTAAATGAATATGATAATAATTTTTACAGGCCACTGAGCAGAATATTTTATCCCTGCGACCCTCCAATACAGCTTTACATATTTTACATTTATTCACAAGACAAATTCAATAATAGCTTCAAATATATATTATCCATTTGTAACGGTTAATGACGAATAAATATTATTAGAAATTATTTTTTCTCCGTTTTTATTATTTCATTTACCAATGATGAACAGTCAGCGTTCTAACAATAGCTTACCTCAAGATATAATAACTATCATAAAGCCCCTACCTAAAGCGGGCAGAATAAAGCTATATATACCTTATGCCATGCAAGCGGAGCGTGAAGCCTTTAAGAAGCTCAATGGATCCTATTATCATCCCACGCAAAAACGTTGGAGTATAATTAATACACCAGAGAATAAAGTACTCCTGAAAAAAACCTTTGCAGGTAAGTATCAGGTACAAGCAGCACTAGAGGCTCCGATTAAAAATAAGTATGTACTAAGTACAAAGGCACAAGACGCATTACTGGCAAACTTAAAAACCCTTACACTTAAAGGGATGAGTAAGCATACCATAGATGCCTATCAAAGTTGCCTTGCACCTTTTTTTGCGCATTGTGACCCAAAGGATTTTGCCGAAATTAGCAAAACCGAAATTGAAGATTATATTTTTAAACTCATAAAAACACAACGCATTAGTGAGCAAAAGCAAAACCAGATTATAAATGCTATAAAAAGCTATTACGAACATACACTTGGCAAAGACCGTATGAAGTATAATATAAATAGGCCTAAAAAATCACAAACACTTCCCAATGTGTTAAGCGAGGAAGAGGTATTGCGCTTAATCAATCAGCCAACGAACCTAAAACATAAAACGATACTGTATACTATATACAGCGCCGGCTTACGCATGAGTGAACTTCTACACTTGCGTACAGAGGATGTTAGATCTGATGATGGTTATATAAACATAAAGGGAGCCAAAGGCAAAAAAGATAGACAAACTGTATTATCACCCGCTCTACTAGAATTATTACGCAGCTACTACCGAGCGTACAAACCCAGCTATTGGTTATTTGAAGGGCAGCAAGGCGGTCAATACAGCGCCAAAAGTGTACAGAACATATTTAGAAAAGCGGTGCAAGAAACGGGATGCAACGCATGGGCAACACCACATACCTTACGCCATAGCTTTGCTACTCATCTCATGCAAGCAGGTACTAACTTACGCTATATACAAAAAGCACTAGGGCACACTAGCTCTAAAACTACCGAGATATATACGCATGTATTAAGTATTAATAACAAGAGTGTTAAGAGCCCCTTGGATATCTTAATAAAAAAACATAAATTTGAGAAAGAATAATTTGTGTTGCGCATAAAGCAGATATATGCGAAATACGTGTACACAGATGTTATAGGCAATTAGAAAAAATGAAAAAAATGAAAATGAAAAAAATTACAATTATGTTGGTTGTGTTATTTATTACGGTAAATGCAAATGCACAACGCGTAAAAAAATTAGATGAATTCAAGGCTTCCAACGGCGTAACTTACAAGGTTGGTGACCAAATTAAATTAGGTCGAGGTTCCGATGATAATGGAAAATTTGTATATGTAAATATCGGAGGTTGGGCTGTTTCCACAAATCCAGAAGCTAACAGACTTCCTGCAAGTAATGCGGGACTATTAGTAACAATTAAGAAAATAAAAAAGTACGACGGTAAAAGATACAAGAATGTAATTTTTACAGTTGGCGGAGGAAACATAACTAATTATTTACTTGACATTGAGAATGCAATTGCCACTTGCGAAGTTGAAAAGTGCACAAAGAAAACAAACGGTCAAACTGTAATTCAATCTGACAACAAGTATGATAAACTAAAAAAACTAAAAGAGTTGTTTGATGAAGGTGTACTTGACGAAGCCGAATATGAAAAAGAGAAAAAGAAACTTTTAGACGCAGAAGAGTAATCAAAACAGATAAATATCCACTTAAACTAAGTGTACGAAAATAATGTCACACAATGGTAACAAGAGTAAAAGCCTATAACAAGGGCTGATAAGGAATACGGGCTTGACACTAACCGAAAAAGTCCATTTCAAAAACCGCCAAAGCTACGCTTTGACTTTAGGAAAAAATAAAGTAAAACCGTAGCTTTGGCTAACCATCCTACAAACCAAAACACCCCACTCCGAAAACCCGTACTCCTCATAGCCAAATCGTTATAGCCAATGTAAAACTTAAATTTTAGTCAAAAAAAGCTTTACAGTTCACTTTTCCGTACCTTTGTACTCTCTAAAACACCTAAATTATGCTTTCTAAAGAATTCAAATATTATAGGGACAATCAATCCAAA
>CALIIL010000083.1 GCA_938017685.1 uncultured Chitinophagaceae bacterium | reverse complement strand
ATTTAAAATGATCTCGGCAGCTTTGTTCGGTTGGAAAGTAATCGGTGAATTCTAAGATGGTCATAACTTCGTAGTTTAAAACGAAATTCGAACCCTACTAAGTAACTAGTTTACTTAGTGGTAACTTTGAGCACATACAATTATATTATCATGCCTAAGCTCGCCAATCGCTCATATCAAAAAGAATTGCTGGACCAAGACGATATTCCGTTTGAGGATATTAAGCAAAATTTAAAAGAGCTAAACACCATCAATACACTCTTAGGCGGACACGCCATTACCTTAGCAGGTGTTCAAAAACTTATTTCTGCAGAAAGAAATATACCTCTTCATATTGTAGAAATAGGATGTGGTGGTGGAGACAACCTTGCTTATTTACAAAAAAAACTAAAAGGCTCTTTCAAATTCACAGGTGTGGATTTAAAAGATACTTGCATAGCCTTTGCAGCAGAGCAGTACCAAGACATTAATTTTATTTGTAGTGACTATCTGAAGGCCTCTTTCGCAACAAAACCAGATATAATTTTCAGTTCGCTTTTTTGTCATCACTTTAATGAAGAACAACTGATTACTCAATATAACTGGATGCAAGCCCATGCCAACATTGGTTTTGTCATCAATGATTTACAACGACATTCAATTGCTTATTACTCAATTAAATTATTGACTCGTCTCTTCTCAAAATCTTATCTTGTTCAAAATGATGCGCCCCTTTCGGTAGCACGTGGCTTTAAAAAGCAGGAATTGCAAAGCATTTTAAAGGCAGCAAATATTACGAATGTCAACATCTGGTGGAAATGGGCTTTTAGATATCTTATTGTAGCTAGAAAGTAATGCTTAGATTTAAAGCATGAAAAAAGTATTCCTTCTATTTTCTCTTATTATAGTTTCACTTAATATTCAGGCTCAAGATGCTTTTATTGGCAATTGGTTGTCTTACTTAGGCACTTACAAAGTGGCTGAAAAATGGAACGTACAATTCAACTCACAAGCACGATTTCATAACTTAATGGGCGATGTTGATCAGGTTCTATTGCGCGTTGGAACAAATTACAATCTAGATAAAATCGGTAACTACTCTATTGGTGCTGGGGTAGATTATTTTTATAATTCAAAATATATCGGTAACACAGATCAGAAAAATAACTTTAATGAGTTCCGTATTTATGAGCAGCTCATTACAAAGCATAATTTCAAGCGCTTTTATTTTCAGCACCGCTACCGATTAGAGAACCGCTTTTTTGAAGATCAAGATGTAAAGTTTCGCTTTCGTTATTTTATGCAAGTAAAAATGGCCTTGAACAAAAAACGTATTACCGATAAGACATTCTACCTAGCCATAATAAATGAAGCCTTTTGGAACCTAAGAAGTTTCAATCATTTTGATAGACATTGGTTACAATATACCCTTGGTTACAAATTGAATAAAAACTGGTCATTCGAAGTTGGTAATCAAACGCAGTTTACTGGACAAGGCAATTACAATAGTCGCCTTCAGTTCTGGGCTTTCCATAATATGGATTGGCGCAAGAAAAGATTATTACAGCGTGCTGCTGGTCAATTGTAATTATTAAGACATTACCTCCTCTTCTACTCCACCTTTGGCGTTTTTATTAATCGCATATTTATTAGCTGCTTCAATGAATGATACAAATAATGGATGCGGATTTTCAACGGTAGATTTATACTCTGGATGGAACTGTGAAGCAATAAAGAATGGATGATCCTTTACCTCAACAATTTCTACTAATTGAGCTTCTGGATGCTTACCTACTGCTGTCATACCAGCTTCTTCAAATTCAGCTAAGTATTGATCATTAAACTCATAACGATGGCGGTGCCGCTCATTGATATAATTACGACCATAAATCTTATGCGCTAAACTATCTTTCTTTAACTCACACTCGTAAGAACCTAAACGCATAGTACCTCCCATGTTCTTAATCGTCTTTTGCTCTTCCATCATATTAATAACTGGGTGCTCAGCATGCTCTTCCATCTCGGTACTATTAGCATTTTCATAACCCAATACATTACGCGCATATTCTATAACGGCGCATTGCATTCCCAAACAAATTCCTAAGAATGGAATTTTATTTTCACGGGTAAATTGTATCGCATCGATTTTTCCTTGTATCCCTCTATTGCCAAATCCTGGAGCAACTAAAATGCCATCTAAATGACCTAACTTCTCTTTCAATTGATTTACTTTCAAATGCTCTGAATGTATGTAATGTACATTGACCGTAACCTCATTGGCTGCACCGGCATGTATAAATGATTCCAATATAGATTTATAAGCATCTTGTAATTCAACATATTTACCAACCAACCCAATTTCAATGGTAGACTTCGGGTTTTTTAAACGAGATAAGAAATCATTCCACTTATCCATTTTAGGCTCTTTACCCATATCCAACTTCAATTTATCCAAGCATATCTCATCCAAATTTTCACGCATCATATTAAGCGGCACTTCATAGATACTATTGGCATCAGCTGCTTCTATAACTGAGTTCGCTTTTACATTACAGAATAGCGCAATCTTACGCTTTAACTCACCATAAAGAGGTTTCTCTGTTCTACATACAATAACATCAGGTAAGAGACCAATCTCTGCCATTTGTTTTACTGAGTGTTGTGTTGGTTTTGTTTTTAACTCTTTGGCTGCGCGTAAATAAGGGATCAGGGTCAGATGCAATACAATACACTCTTCCTCGCTTAACTCCCATTGTATCTGACGTATGGCTTCTAAATAAGGTAAGCTTTCAATATCTCCTACCGTTCCGCCAATCTCCGTTAATATAATATCATACTCATCGTTTTGACCCAATAGAGTCATGCGGCGTTTGATTTCATCAGTAATATGTGGTATTACTTGAACCGTCTTGCCCAAGTAACCTCCCTCTCGCTCACGATTAATAACTGTCTGGTATACACGTCCCGTCGTTACATTATTGGCTTGTGATGTATTAATATTTAAGAAGCGCTCGTAATGCCCTAAATCTAAATCCGTCTCCGCACCATCCTCCGTTACAAAGCACTCGCCATGTTCGTAAGGATTTAATGTGCCTGGATCAACATTTATATAAGGATCAAATTTTTGAATAGTTACCTTATAACCGCGCGCTTGTAATAACTTGGCTAAAGAAGCCCCTAAAATTCCTTTTCCTAAAGATGATGTAACACCGCCTGTAATGAATATATACTTAGCCATAAATTAAAATTTGATGACCGCAATTCCTTCAAGAAATACGCGAAAAAAGTAAAACGGTCATTCAAAGATATAAACTCCTTGAAACTTTTAATAATTATTATTTGAGAATATTTCATTCTGTGTATAAGCTGTTGGAAGTGAAATAAATTCAAGGAGTTTTTAAGTTATTCTGCCTTTTTTTCTTCATATTTACGTCAACGTTTTGAATACAATAAAAAACCATATTGCCGAGCCTAAAACCACCATTTCTAAGAAAGTTGACATGGCGTTTGAGCTTCAAACTCGCGAAGAACAACAAGTTATTGTGCATTGTCATTTTCTTGCTTCTAGCCCAGATGATTTGTACCGTATATGGAAATCTACCTTTTTGATTGATCAAATTAACAAAACGAGAAGTAAATTAGTACATGCCGAAAACGTGCCCTACTACCCGAACTGGAAGGTGGCTGGCAAAGCAGGTTGGCATACATTTACATTGATATTCGAAGCATTGCCTAAGACATGTACCGTATTTGATCTAATTGAGGAAATACCGGAAGGAGGTGCTTTTCAGGTCTGCGGAATAGCCCGTAACGACTCCGATGTATATAATGTAGAGTTTTAGCCCAATCAATTATGAGAAAGCTAAAAGACATCAAAAACACAATCATCAAAGGAGATACGATTGAAGAACTCAAGCTCATACCTAATCATTCGGTTGATTTAATCTTTGCAGACCCACCCTATTTCATGCAAACGGAAGGGACATTACTTCGGACCGAAGGAACAAAGTTTAGCGGCGTGGAAGATGATTGGGATAAGTTTGACGACTATAATGACTACGACCAATTCTGTAAAGAATGGCTGACCGAGTGCAAAAGAGCATTAAAAAAAGATGGTTCCATTTGGGTGATTGGCGCTTTTCAAAATATTTATAGAATTGGATTTATTATGCAAAATCTAGGTTTCTGGATATTGAATGATATTGTGTGGTCTAAGACCAATCCTGCGCCTAATTTTAAAGGAACACGATTTACCAATGCCAATGAAATTATGCTTTGGTGCACAACTAAAAAAGAAGCAAAATATACCTTTAACTACAAAACCATGAAGCACCTAAACGGTGGCAAGCAAATGAAAAGTGTGTGGGAAATTGGACTATGTATTGGCAAGGAACGCATAAAAAATGAAGACGGAAAGAAAGCCCATGCTACGCAGAAGCCTGAGAAGTTATTAGAAAACGTTATTCTATCTAGCAGCAAGCAGGGCGATATTGTACTAGACCCATTTATGGGTAGCGGCACAACAGCTGCCATAGCTAAGCGTAGCGGTCGTAATTATATTGGCATAGAACGCGAGAGCAAATACATTGAAGTGGCCGAAAAACGAATTGCCGCCGAAGTAGTCCAAAAAGATAACCCGCTATATAATAATGTTCTAGACATTGCTCCACCGCGCGTGGCCATGGAAAAACTAATTGAAAAAGGTTACATCAAAAAAGGTGAACACTTTTATACGCCCGCCTTTAAAAAAGCAGCACAAGTAATGGCTAATGGACATTTAAAAGATAAAGAAGAAAGCTTGTCTATACATAAGATGTCTGGTAAGATGCGCGATTTAGACAATGGTAATGGTTGGGATTACTGGTTCGTACAACGCGGCAAGGAATTTATTTCTATAGATAGCATTCGAAAAGACTACCGAAAAAAAGAATTGAACTTTACTGACTTTGAAATAAAATAAAATCCAATATCAGGCATGGATTATACACGCATTGACGCCAACATTTTTGATTGCACCAACTGTCCCACGCGATGCGATGGTCAAAGCAAACTAAATTATCAATTTGAAAATGATGTTGAATTTGCTGAAATACAAGAAGCGGTTGTGCGCGATGAAATAAATTTGCGTAACGATTATAAGGCCATTAAAACAACTGAAGCTGGCTATCCTGATGTTGCAATATATCTCAATGATAAATTACATAGATACCTAGAGGTAAAAGCACAACGTCGCACTTTTATGATTGTTGAAAAACTGCTACCCCAAGCCAAGCTCAAACCATCCGAAACATTGGCCTTAAATCTGAGCGACTTAGAACGCTACTTTAAAATCGAAGAAGAAACAGGCGTACCAACTTCCATCGTTTGGGTATTAATGAATAGACCTTGTATTGTTGCTGCTGAGCAAAAAAAATTCTATTACCAGACCACAACCGAATTGAAAAAAATATATTTAGAATATCAAGACAAACGTAGGTTCAGACGAAAGTCAGGTGAAGGCGATGTGGTCGATGGCGTACATAAAGGCGTAACGGTCAACTATCACTTTAGTCTAAACGAATTAATTGAATGGAAAATATAAGCGCAAGCCTTCTCTTTTCCCATTCATTTCAATCACTTTTGTAATATTATAATATGCCTAAAGAAAGAGCCGATACGAAAGCCAAACTACACAAGCGAAGCAAGCATCGTAGTCGGTATGATTTTGATGTACTCACAAAAAGCTGTACGGACTTAGCTCCGTTTGTTATTGAAAATAAGCATCGTGATCGGTCTATTAACTTCTTTGATCCGGCGGCTGTAAAAATGCTCAATAAGGCTATACTTTTTGAGCATTACAATTTAAACTATTGGGATATACCCACAGATTATCTATGCCCACCCATTCCTGGTCGTGCAGATTATATTCATTATATGGCTGATTTATTAATGGAAACATTCCCTCATCAAGCTTTAAAAAATAATAAAATAAACTGCCTTGATATAGGTATGGGCGCCAACTGTATATACCCCATCATAGGCGCCACGGAATACGACTGGAACTTTGTTGGCTCAGATATTGACCCCATAGCCATAGAAGCAGCGAGTAAAATTGCAGATCAAAACGCGCAGCTCAAGAACAAAGTAGCTTGTCGCTTACAAGAGAATAGCGCACATTTTTTCAAAGGGATTATTGGCACAGACGAGCGTTTTGACCTTAGCATTTGTAACCCGCCATTCCATAGCTCGGCCAAAGAAGCGCAAGAGGCTACTAGACGCAAAGTATCAAACTTAACTAAAGAGAAAAGACCTAAAGTAAGCCTAAACTTTGGCGGCATGCATAATGAATTGTGGACCGCAGGCGGCGAGAAAAAATTCATTACCGATATGATTAAAGAAAGTGCAGACTTTGCCACATCCTGTTATTGGTTTAGCACTTTGGTCTCTAAAGAAGCACATTTAAATACGATATACAAGCAATTGGATCAAGTAAAAGTAGCCCGAGATATTACGATTGAAATGGGACAAGGAAATAAAATAAGCCGCGTTGTTGCTTGGACTTTTTTTGATGAAAGTGAACGCAGAAGATTGGTTTGAATAAAGTTATAGTAATTATATCCGCACGAGGAGCCAACGCTTAGGCTAACGCCTCATCCTCGCGCTAGCTGAGTAACCATTGCCTAGGCTAACGTCTCATCCTCGCGCTAGTTGAGCGCAAGCTTTATTTGTGCTCTATACCCTTTTTTATAGGCTCAATAGCTACCCATTGGTATGCGCAGCCATTTATTATTATATTTGAAATACAAAACTTGAGCATATGCCTGATATGGGGGATATATAAACAATAGTATCTATATCGCAATGGGTTTATTCGGATGTTCTGCTCAATTAAGAAAAAATGAAAAACCAATTCGATATAAGAGTTCTTCGTATGGGGGATAAAACCAAAAGTATCAATTAAACAAAAACATAAATTGTGCGAAAGTTGCACAAACAGGTCGATTGAGCCAATATGCTGATATTTCGAAAAAAAACGAAAAGTACCAAACGCACCACAAATAGCCCACATATACCCATCTTAAATGTCATTCTAAAGCTGATTAGCCAACGTATAAGCAATGCTTAATACTCAATTATATGGCATTTCTGCTATTCTAGGCGGATAACGCCCAATACAATGGCTATATCCTGTATATCCTTGAGTGGAACTTCAAACATCTCATAATCCTTGTTATCTGAGTGACAGGCTATATAATTCTTCTTTTTGCTCTTACAGAGCCGTTTAACCATAACACCTTGGCTATCTGTATATATAACGTGGGTTTTATTCCATTGAAAGAACAATCTTTCTTTAATTAGCCTACACGCCAGTATATCGCCACTACTATACTTGGGATACATGGAGCTACCCTTTACATATATAAGGAAATCAGCTTGCCTAAACTCATGTACATCGTAGTGTCGTTCAATTTTCACATCTTCAAAAACGCCTAAACCACGTCCTGCTACTGCATCATAAGGCAATAGTGGTATTCGAACAGCAGGTTTTTTGTATTGTACCGCTGGCTCATTGACTATTTCTTCGATTTTTTCAGTTTTGTTAATAGGTATATCATTAGGTATAATATTAGGTGTAATTTTTTCCAAGTTTTCCTCTATCAAGTCATCTAATTTTATATCAAAATATTTGGATATTTTAACCAAATCTTCGAATTTGGGATAAGACTTACCTTTCTCGTAGTTATTCCATGTAGTTTGTTTTACACCCAACTCTTTCTCCATACTCCCCTGTTTTAGGGACTTTCTTTCGCGAAGGAGTTTTAAATTATCACCAAAATGTTTCATAACAAGTATTAATTATCAAATCGTTTGGTATTATCAAATGATTTGGACTATATTTGTACTTCAATTATAGACGTTATGCGCAAAAGTATTAGAAAATATTCAAAAAGTAACAAAAGACTGTGCGCACCTCGCTACGTATCAGGTCAT
>CALIIL010000082.1 GCA_938017685.1 uncultured Chitinophagaceae bacterium | reverse complement strand
AACACAAATGCCAATGCAGAATCATTCAACGCAAAAATAAAACTCTTCAGAGCAAACCTAAGAGGCGTTACAGATACCAAATTCTTCCTCTTTAGATTAACCAAACTATTTGCTTAATCCCCATATCTGTCATGTGATCCAAAATTAGGCACATCATTGATTGCCCCCAAGAAATTGAATATTGAGCATTATCTTCACTTCTTATGAAAAGATTTCTTTTTTATCTCGTAATTCTTTGTTCTTTCCTCTCTCTTTCAACCGAAGCACAAAGCAACTTCCCCTTTGATTCAACATTATTTGAGCATTACAAATTTCGTAATATTGGCCCCTTTCGTGGAGGTCGAGCCAGTGGCGTTTGTGGAGATTATAAAAACAAAGATGTATTCTACATGGCAGCAACAGGTGGCGGTGTATGGAAAACAAAAGATGCTGGACAGCATTGGAAGAATATCTCTGATGGATACTTTGGCGGAAGCATAGGAGCGGTAGAAGTTGCACAAAATGATCCTTTAGTTATTTATGTAGGTACGGGCGAGAGCACATTACGCGGTAACGTAAGTGAAGGCCACGGTCTGTGGAAGTCAACCGATGGCGGTCGTAGCTGGAAATTTATAGGATTAAAAGAAAGTAAACATATTGGCAAAATTAAAATCCACCCCAAGAATAATAAGATCGTATACGTTGCTGCTATAGGACATTTGTTTGGACCCAATAAAGAACGTGGTATCTTCAAAACAACAGATGGTGGTCAGACTTGGAAAAAAATCCTTTATGTAAATGAAGATGTTGGCGCAGCCGATATTGTCATGGACCCAACAAACCCTAATATATTATTTGCCAGTACATGGCGCGTGCGTCGCACACATTACGACTTTAGTAGTGGTGGCGAAGGAAGTGCTCTATGGAAAAGTACAGACGGCGGAGACACTTGGAATAACATTACTAAAAATAAAGGATTGCCAAAAGACACCTTAGGGATTATTTGCATGGCTATTGCACCATCAAACCCAGATAAAATATATGCGATGATTGAAAGTCGCACGGGTGGTTTATTTATGAGTGATGATGGCGGAAAAAACTGGACGAAGAAAAGTAGTGACGCTAATATTACCCAACGCTTTTGGTATTTTAGCCGCTTAGCTATTGATCCTGTTGATGAAAATAAATTGTATGTATGTAATGTGCGTTTTCATAAAAGCACAGATGGTGGTAAGACATTTAAAATGATCCGAACAGCCCATGCCGATCATCACGGCATATGGATTGATCCAGAAGACGGACAACGTATGATTATCGCCGATGATGGCGGCGCACAAATATCTAAAAATGGCGGCACAACTTGGAGCACGTATATGAACCAACCTACGGCACAATTTTATAGAGTGAGTACAGACAATCATTTCCCGTATCGCATACTCGGTTGCCAACAAGACAATAGCTCTATGCGTATTGCGAGCCGCACCTATCATGGCGATATTAATCAGCAAGATTGGGAGCGCAGTGCAGGTTTTGAAAGTGGTCATATTGTTGCTGACCCGCTAAATCCGGAGATTGTTTATGGCGGTAATTACGGTGGCTATATGTCTCGTTACAATCATACTACGAAGGAGAGCAGGACCATAAGTGTATGGCCTGTCAGTCCAATTGGTGCCGGCGCTGATGTGTTGAAATATCGCTTTCAATGGAACTTCCCTATTTTCTTTTCGCCGCATAATCAGCGTAAGTTATATGCCGCCGGCAATGAATTATTTGTAAGTACAAATGAAGGTCAGAGTTGGAAAAGCATATCTCCAGATCTAACAACAAATGATAAGAGCAAACAAAAACCGAGTGGAGGCGCCATTACAAAAGATAATTCTGGTGTGGAGTATTATTGCACCATTTTTGCAGCGGTAGAAAGCCCGGCGAAAGAAGGCGTTATATGGTGCGGTAGTGATGATGGTTTATTACATGTAACACAAAACGGTGGAGCTAATTGGGATGATGTCACCCCTAGCAATATGCCCGACTGGACTATGATTAATTGTATAGAAGCAAGCCGCACCTTAGCAGGTAAATGTTATGTTGTTGGCACTCGATATAAGTTAGATGATGAGACACCCTATATCTATCGAACGGATAATTATGGCCGCACTTGGAAAAATATCACCAAGGGTATTCCTGATGATCATTTTGTACGAGCTATTCGTCAAGATGAATTTAATCCTAACACCTTGTACTGTGGCACAGAAAAAGGGCTCTATGTATCCTTTGATGATGGAGACCACTGGCAAACTTTGCAGTTAAATCTTCCAATCGTTCCTATTACAGATTTGACGATAAAAGATAATAGTCTAATCGTTGCAACGCAAGGTCGCAGCTTTTGGATATTAGACGATTTATCATTTATCAATCAATTGGCTAAAAATCACGAAGCTATTGATGGTGACTATTTCCTTACCCCTAAATATACTTATCGAGTAAACGGTTGGCAAAATAAGAATGTAAAGAATACAGGCATGAATCACCCCAATGGCGTTGTGTTTAACTATTGGCTCGATAAAGAATTTAAAGACAGCAGTAAAGTAGAGATCGTTATAAAAGATAAGACCGGCGAAATACTGAAGACAATCACAAACAAAGGCAAGGACAAAGACAAGCAGTTTAAGCCACAAGCCGGCATGAATGAATATGTATGGAATATGCGTATGAAAGGTGTAGATAAAATTGATAAAATGATTTTATGGAATGGAACAGTGCGTGGTTACAAAATACCACCAGGTATGTATAGCGCTTCGCTAAATGTAAATGATAAAGAGCCACAATATGTAAATGTTGAAATAAGAAAAGATAAAAATTACGCCGCTTCAGATAAAGATTATGAAGAGCAGTTTAGATTTCTTAAAATGGTTCGTAATAAGTTCTATGCCACACAAGAAACCATCAAAAACATTAAAAACATCAAAGGACAAATCACTCAATTAAAAAACTTACAAGGTGATAGTTATCCTAAAGATTTAGATAGCTTAGGAACTAAAATCACAAAAAAGCTAAATAAGATTGAAAGTAATTTATATCAAAACAAGGCTAAGAGTTTTCAAGATGTATTGAACTACCCTATTAAATTAAATGATAAGCTTTCGGGCTTATTTAATGCGGCCAATCAAGAAACAGCTCCAACGCAACAAGTAAAAGATGCTTATAAAGACATTGAAGCTTTAATAGATATTGAAATTGATGCCTTTAGCCAAGTTCTTAAAACAGAAGTTGAGCAATACAATCAGTTGATATTACAAAAGAGAATTAAATACTTACAGATTAAAAATGAAAGTGAAAAGCCTTAAACAGCTTATTTAAAATCAGGATACAACAAATACTTCTTTCTAATTTGTTTAAAATTGGACAACTCTGGCTCCCATGATGCTCTTATTTGAGCTACTGATTTCTTAGCTAATATTTGTTTGCGTAACTCATTGGTACCCGCTAACTTCTCAAAGAAAGAGATAAAGAACTTGTCAGTACGACGAGAATTAGAATAAGCAAATTTTAAGGTTTCGATATCCAACTTACCTTGTAACATATTCATAATCGCTATAGGAGAAGCATGCATATTACGTCCGTAACATTTTTGATTTTTATATCTTGGGTTAGACGCGCCTGCGCTTGGCTTAGGCACAAAAGAGTATTGCAGCTTTTTATATTCAGGGTGTCCCCAAACTTCAAAAGGTGTAGGTGTACCACGACCAACCGCAACCTCTGTACCTTCAAATAGGCATAAGGACGGATAAAGTAATACAGCTTGCGGCGAGCGTAAGTTTGGAGAAGGCGCTACGGGCAAATCATACAACATACTATGTGTGTAATTCTTACATGTCACTACCTTTAAAGCACATGGTATTTTGTTTTTTAACCAACCCTCACCATTTAGCATTTGGGCATATTCCCCTACGGTCATTCCGTGTACAATAGGAATGGGCTGCATACCTACAAAAGACTTATTACTTTTATTCAAAACGGGACCATCTACATAAAAACCATTAGGATTAGGTCTATCTAAAACCAAAAGCTCTTTGTAGTTTTCTCCGCAAGCTTCCATCATATATTGCAAGGTTGAGATATATGTATAAAAACGTGCTCCAACATCTTGGATGTCAAAAACAACAATATCAATATCTCTTAATTGAGCAGCTGTTGGCTTTTTGTTTTTTCCATAAAGCGATATAATAGGCAATCCTGTTTTTACATCAACACCACTTTTTACATGCGCTCCGGCATCTGCTTTTCCTCTAAAACCATGTTCTGGTGCAAATATTTTTACCACCGGTATCCCCTTCTCTACAAAAAGATCTACTAAGTGTTTGCCTTCTGCCTGCGAAGTTTGATTAACCAGCAATGCAACGCGCTTCTTCCCGCCTTTCATCTTATTGATATATTGCATATACTCGTTGGGCTGCTCGGCTCCTACAATGACATTGGTAGCAAATTCTTGCGCACTAGCACCATATAAGGTAAATAATAATATGAATAATGGAATTAATCTCTTCATGGTATAAATGTAGGTTCAAGCCTTTGACTATTTATTTAATGAAAAGTAAATTGTCATTTCTAATCATTTTTTTTTAAAAGTGAAAAAAAGGTCACAACGCAGTCGTATTTACATCTTATTCGCATTATAATGAGGGAATTGGCTTTAACTTTCGTCTAATATTATCTTAACGTTAAGCATTTAAATGAAAAAAATATTTACTCTATTTGCAGTAGTCCTAGTGGGATTAGCAGCAAACGCACAATCATTCTACGATTTAAACACTATTCAAACGATTGACATCACTTTTGCTCAAAGCAATTGGGATGCACAATTAGACGCTGAAAAAGCAGGAAATGAAAACTATATAATGGCTCAAACAGTAGTTATTAATGGTACTACATTTGATAGTGTAGGTGTAAAATACAAAGGCAATAGTACCTACAAGGCCAATCAGACAAAGAACCCATTTCATATAGAATTAGATACTTATAAGGATCAAGACTATCAAGGTTATACTGATATTAAGTTAAGTAATGTTGCCAAAGACCCTTCATTCCTTAGAGAGGTACTTTCGTATTATATCTTAAGACAATACATGCATGCATCACAATCTAACTACGCCAATGTAACCGTAAACGGTAACTTAATTGGTCTGTATAGCAATAGTGAAGCCGTTAATAAAAGTTTTGTCAATCGTAAGTTTTTCTCTAAGAAAAATACCTTCATAAAATGTAACCCCATTGCAGGAGCAGGACCGCAATCCAACGATTTACCCAACTTAGTATATCTTGGCCAAGATAGCACGGACTACTACCCTGCTTATGAGTTAAAGTCAGATGATGGTTGGCAAGAGCTTATTAATCTTTGTGATACATTAAAAAATAACACAGCGGCTATTGAAACAATATTAGACGTTGATCGTGCCATATGGATGCTAGCTTATGATAATGCATTGGTTAACCTAGATAGTTATATCGGTGGCTTTGCTCAAAACTACTATTTATATAGAGATCAAAACGGTCGATACAATTCTGTCGTTTGGGATTTGAACGAATCTTTTGGTGGTTTTGCGAGAACAGGCACTGGTAACTTAAACTCTAATGCAGCCAAGCAACAAATGAGCCCCTTATTAAATATAAATGATGCCGACTACCCTTTAGTGCAAGAATTGTTAGCTATACCCATGTATAAAAGAATGTACCTAGCGCACTTGAAGACTATCATGTTAGAAAACTTTGATAACAATAGTTACTTTACACAAGGTCAAGCATTACAAAATGTAATCAGCAGCGCCGTACAAGCTGACCCTAATAAGTTCTATACCTTTAATAACTTCACAGATAATCTTACAACAGATGTCACAACCGGCGGACCTGGCCCTGGAGGTGGAGGTTTTATTGGTATAACTAACCTTATGAATGCTCGTTCATCTTACATTTTGGGCTTACCAGATTTTACAGCAACGGAACCAACGATAACAAATGTTAATCCTTCAAATACATCGCCTAACTTAAATAGTGTTGTGACCATTAATGCTAGCGTAGCCAATGCCAATACGGTATACTTGGGATCAAGATCAGATATTGAAGATCGATTTACAAGAGTATTAATGTATGACGATGGTGCACATAACGATGGTGCTGCTAATGATGGAGTATATGGTGCTGATCTAACTGTTAGCAACATTGCCATTCAATATTATATTTATGCAGAGAATAATACCATTGGTAAATTTTCTCCAGTAAGAGCTGAGCATGAATACCATACACTTTCTGTAGTCGTGCCTCCGGCGGGTGATGTTGTAATTAATGAAATACAAGCTTCTAACTCAGCTACAGTGGCGGACCAAGATGGTGAGTATGACGATTGGATAGAATTATATAACAATACTACAAGTGCTATTAATTTAGAAAACTATTATTTATCTGATAAAGTAGACAACCTAACTAAATGGAAATTCCCAGCAGGTACATCTATTCCTGCAAACGGTTATTTAATCATTTGGGCGGATGAAGACACTGCACAAGCTGGTATACATGCAAACTTTAAACTTTCATCGGCTGGTGAGACTTTGTTCTTGGTCGATGCTAGTTCTGTTATTTTAGATCAAATGACCTTTAGTAACTTAAGTACTGATATGACTTACGGTCGTTATCCAAATGGTACGGGGGCATTTGCAGATATGGGACCAACACATAACGCCATAAATTCAAACTCAGTTGGGGTTATCAATGTTGTAAAAGAAAACATTGAAATCAAAGCTTATCCTAATCCTGCAACAGCAGTATGCCACCTACAAGTAAGTGCTGAAAAGAACAAGATAAGAAATGTAAACGTATATGACCTATACGGCAAGAAAATATATAGCAACACAATAGATACTGAATTAAGCATTCCAACAGAACAATGGAGCGCAGGCACCTATCTAATTCGTGTAGACGATACAGCCTTGAAGATCATGGTTCAATAATTTTTGATTCACTACTACTAATAAGCAGAATGACTCGCTCCTTTGGAGCGAGTTTTTTTTGATTAAATTTACAATGATGAAGTTTGGGATCACATGACAGATATGGGGATTAAGCAAATAGTTTGGTTAATCTAAAGAGGAAGAATTTGGTATCTGTAACGCCTCTTAGGTTTGCTCTGAAGAGTTTTATTTTTGCGTTGAATGATTCTGCATTGGCATTTGT
>CALIIL010000081.1 GCA_938017685.1 uncultured Chitinophagaceae bacterium | reverse complement strand
TTTTTCTTAGCTACTACTTTCTTTTTAGGAGCTACTTTTTTCTTCGCTGCCTTTTTAGCTTTTGCCATTTTTATGAATTTTAGTTAGTGTTACAAAGATATATAAAATCTTTTCTTAATTACAAAAGAGAAACCATACTTTTTGAGTATGGTTTCATCTGTAAAAACTAAAATGTTGAGCTAAAATTATACAACTGATACTGTAGTTCTTTTGCTATTTTTTTTGAATTCAACGGTTCCATCAGTCAATGCAAAAAGTGTAAAATCTTTTCCTTGACCAACGTTTGTTCCTGGGTGAAATTTATTTCCTTTTTGACGGATAATAATATTTCCAGAAATAGCCGATTGACCACCAAAAATTTTCACACCCAATCTTTTACTAACTGAGTCTCTATTATTTTTTACACTACCTTCTCCTTTCTTATGTGCCATGAGATTTTATTTTTAAAGTTTATAATTATTATTAAAGTGAAGTGATTTTGATTTTTGTTAAATGATCACGGTGACCAATTTTTTTCTCGTAACCTTTACGACGTTTTTTATGAAACGTAATTACTTTATCGCCTTTCAATTGCTCTAGCACTTCTGCTTTGGCATTACCTTCCGTAAAAGTAGCTGTGCTACCATCTGAAGACATTAATATTTTGGCATCAACTGAAGCTCCGATTTCTGCATCTAAATGCTGAACGAAGAGTTGATCATCTTTTTGTACTTTATATTGCTTTCCAGCAATTTCTACTATTGCGAACATATCCTAATATTTTAATCCCGATTTTTTTACGGGAGTGCAAAGATATTCCATTTTCCACAATGGCAAAGGCTTTTCTGGAAAATTTAATTGCAGATTATGCGTTTTTTGGGTTTATTATGCTTTAAAGACGCATTTTTAATCCAATTCCTAGCATCTTTGTAATATGAAGCTCAAAACAATGCTCGCCAAACCTTATGCGAATTATACTCATAATCGCTTAGTGAAGGAAAAAAAGCAGGCCGTTGAAGATCAAAAGAGCATTTTTCAACTAATCCTAAGTCGAGCACAAATTACCGATTTTGGCAAGAAACACCAATTCGAAAAGATCACTTCTCACTATGAATATACCCAACATGTGCCTCTTCAAGATTACGAAGGCATGCGGTCTTATATCGATGAAATTAAGAATGGTAAGAGCGATGTGTTATGGCGAGGCAAGCCACTTTACTTTGCCAAAACAAGTGGAACAACGAGTGGTGCAAAATATATTCCTATCACAAAAGAAAGTATTGGCAATCATATTAATACCGCGAGAGAAGCATTACTTAATTATATGGCGCAGACGGATGGTTATGATTTAGCATCTGGAAATATGATTTTTTTATCGGGTGCTCCTACCTTGGAAAGAGTAGGTGGTATTCCAACAGGTCGCTTAAGTGGCATTGTTAATCATCACGTACCAAGATATTTACAAACAAATCAGCTGCCGTCTTATGAGACAAATTGCATAGAAGAGTGGGAGGAAAAACTGGATAAAATTGTTGAAGAAACGATTGATAAAAACATGATGTTGATCTCCGGAATTCCGCCTTGGGTTCAAATGTATTTTGACAGATTGCAAGAAAAAAGTGGCAAAACGATTCAAGAACTATTTCCTAATTTTAAGTTATTGCCGCATGGTGGAGTAAATATTGAGCCCTATAAATCAAAATTGAACCAAAGTATTGGCATCGGAAATGATGTCCATTATTTAGAAACTTTTCCTGCAAGCGAAGGTTTTTTTGCTTATCAAGACACCATAGATTTTCAAGGATTAATTCTTAATACGAATAGTGGCATCTTTTTTGAGTTTGTTCCGTTGGATGAAATACACAAAGAAAATCCCAAGCGATTAACATTAGAACATGTTGAGTTGGGTATTAATTATGCTTTAATTATTAATTCTAATGCAGGTCTTTGGGGGTATAATATTGGCGATACCGTAAAGTTTGTTTCCTTAGATCCATATAGAATTATAGTCAGTGGTCGTATTAAGCATTTTATATCAGCATTTGGAGAGCATGTTATTGCCGAGGAGGTAGAACATTCCTTGCGTATTGCTTGTGAGGAACATAAGGTTTCGACTGTTGAATGCACGGTGGCACCATGTATAAGTCAGAGCGAAGGACAATCTTATCACGAATGGTTTATTGAATTTGATCAAGCGCCGAGTAATATGCAGGCCTTTGGCAAGAGCTTAGATAACGCCATGCGTAAGAAAAACATCTATTATGAAGATTTAGTGGGTGGTGGTATTCTTACACCATTGGTCATAACACCTTTGAAAAAGAATGCGTTCCAAGATTATATGCGCAGTATTGGCAAGTTAGGTGGTCAGAATAAAGTGCCACGCTTAAGCAACGATAGAAAAATTGCGGATGCCTTGGAGCAATATAAATTCTAATAAAGTGTATTTTTCCATCTGTGTCACCCTGAGCTTGTCGAAGGGCATGTAGTAAAAAAATTAGACAATCCCATAGCTATCGGGACAGTCTGACACAAAACTCTTTTAATAAAAATGGCAAAACTAGTACTAGACCTACATCCAATATATAACAAAGGCAAAGCCATAGACGATGCCTTGAATGATATTATCCAAGAAGCCTTAGAAAAGAAAATAAAAACGGTTGAGATTATTCCAGGAAAGGGAAGTGGACAACTAAAGAAAAAAGTCATTCGTTTCTTAGATCAAAAACATATTAAGAAAAAATATCACCGCTTAGATAAAGACAGTAAGAATTTTGGGAGGCTGTTTGTTTATTTTAAGTTTTGATAACGATTAGTACAAAAGGAATACGGCTTTACGAATCGCTCATTTAAAGCTTTAATGTTATTAATCCGAAGTTTCGGATAAAGCTACTCTTTTTTGCTCCTGCCTGCCGTTAGGCAGGTTATTTTTTTCTAAGGCCGAAGCTTCGGACCAAAGCGTAGCTTTTGCGGTTACGGATGAGCTAACTTTTGGCTTTTGAAATACCCGTATTACTTATAGGTGTTGTTGTATGCGGTATGCCTTTTTGCAGTTGAAGTTTGATGTATGCTTTTAATTCTGCAAAAGACATATCCTTTGTTTCTGCGCTGATTTTATCTCTAATATCGCGCATCATTTTTACTGCATCAAATTCTTTTTTACTTTTCATCTTCCTTATGTTTTATTAAGTCTTTTGGACTTCTGATTTCTAATAAGTTATATCCTTCTCGGATATTTATAGCATTATAACCTCTAATTCTGTCATAATTTACAATATGCTTAAAGTTCCAACTGGCAAGAATGTTTACATTGTTGATAGTGCCTAAAGCAATGTGACGACAATCTTCAATACTCGTTTTGCCAACTACTTTTTCTTCAATGTATTTATTGGCGAGCTCTTCTACTTGTTCGTTCATTTCGATATGTTCAAATTGTGAACTTTCATATTTTGCCAATAAATTTTTTACTTTGTCTGGAGCATTTAATAATTCCACGTAAAGCAAATCAGAAACAACAAATATGATTTCGTTGTTTTTAAAACGCTCAAACAATGCTTTGGTTTCTCTTTCAAATTCTATATCAAAATAACCGCCGACTATTGAAGTATCTATGTAAATCCTAGGTTTCATGCTATGCTTACAAAGTTAAGCATTTTATGGGGTTATTTACTTTGGCTGAGTTTCTAGCGTATTTCTAATCTAGCTTACTAACTCGCAATACTTGCGAACCTACATGAAGCGAATAAATACCCGAAGCAAAATCTGAAAGATTTATCTTATGAATAGAATTGCCCTGCGGAATATTTAGTTGTTCTTGGTAAACAATACGACCGCTTATATCAATAAGCGCAATATTTTGTTTCGTGCTTTTCTTAGAGTTTATTTCTACAGTCAATTCATTTTGTGCGGGATTTGGGTAAACTATAATACTTCCTTCTCCATTAAATACAATATCCAATACTTTAGTATAATTCACCTTGCCATCAATATCCACTTGGGCTAAGCGATAATAATTATGACCGATACTTGGTTGATTATCTAAATATGCATAGTGCAATTCTTGATTACTATTTCCGTTTGTTGATTTGGACGGTATCGAATTTAATGTTCGCCAACTTGCGCCATTAGTACTGTGTTGCACATCATATTGCTTACAGTTTACTTCATGGGTAATTATCCATTCTAAGCGAACGGCTTGTTTTTGTTTGTATGCTTTCCAAGATAAAAAAGTAACGGGTAACAAAGCGTTTATTTGAACAACACTAGGACAGAAAGCACAGTTCTTCCAAACCTGCTCGTTGTGAGCAAAGGTGTAAGTGGGAGGTGCTGGCACCATACTTATACCACTATTTGCAGTATCAGCATTTTGAACCACTTGGGGTGTGGTATAAACGGCTCCGCCACCAGGTGCTGTTGCAACGGTACTTTGCATGCCATTTTGTACAACTACTGTATCGGGTAATGCGTTGCATGAACCCGAAATGTTGCCTGCAAAAGAACCACTTGTCCAACCTGGAGTTACAAATGACGCAAGTTTTGAAGGGTCGTTAATTTTTACTTTTCGAGCAGAAGTTATCAATGTTCCGAAATTTTTGATTCCCCAAACTGTACTCAATTTTGTAAGATTTTCAACTGCCATGGTATTAGATACATTATTTCCAACAAATACTCCATCGCAATTTCCATCAAGACAAGGGATTAATTCAATAGTATCATTTAATCCTCTATAAGCAATTGTTTGCATGGTTTCTCCATTGGTAGTATTATAAGTTGAGAAGTCAAAAATATATTCATAATTTCCATAGCTTGTGGCAGGTGCGTTGTTGGGAATATTGTTTGTGCGGTCTATTGTATGTAGTACAAATGATGAATCTGCTCCTTTTACAGGATTTACTCCACCCGAGAAGCTTAGAATTTCCACGGTATAATATTCATTTTGATTGTCACTATCACCATACGGAAGGTCTATTGGGTACCACACCTGGGATACAAAACCGTTAGCAATACCTGTGTATTGCACGGTATCAATATCTGATGAGTTTTTAACCCCTACAGTAACAGTGATTGGAGGATGTCCAAATGGAAAATTTGAAAAGTCTAATCGCATGCCTTTAAGTGTATCAGCACCACAAGTTTCGAGCAAGTGAATTGTATCTTTAAATTGTACCTGGCTTGGGAAGATTTGTACCGTTTGTGCTTTAGTTATTAAGCCAACTAAAATAAGAGCAAAAAATAGTAAAAGTTTTTTCATTTCAATTGTTTCTTATATCGCATACAACATCTGTGTACACGACATTAAAGAAAAAATTAAAATATTTTTTATTACTTATTTACTATTTTTTTTCTCTCAAACTCCATTTAGGCAGTACAATAAGCATATTGTAAATGATTATAGTCCATTACAATCGACTGTGATTTTACTTCTGTAGTAAATTGGGTAGAACAGTCCTACTCAACAAGCGTTTGAAAAGAAATAATCAGTAAGTTCATATTTGGCATTCGAGCTCACAACTAATTTTTTGAGTAGCTTCCGCGCAAGGCCATACAAAAACAACTAATCCCTACGTCCACGCGAAGCAGGTCTATCTCTATAACCTTTGTATTCACGCTTTCCGCTGCGGTCACTGCCACCGCTGCTGCGATCACTTGAGCCCGAAGATCTTCGGTCATCACGTCCTCCACCACTGCTGCGATCATCGCGGCTACGTGTGTTAGAGCGTTCGCGTCTGTCTCCACCGCGGTCTTCACGGTTTCCAGTACGATCGTCACGACGTGGTCTTCTTTCACGACTTCCACCGCCGCTACCTCCACCTTTGGAGGTTATAAATGTATAAGCATGACCGGCTTTACCCGCACGACCTGTACGACCAATACGGTGTATATAGCTATCGTATGTTCTTGGTACTTCGTAGTTAATTACTTGCGTAACATTACTAATATCTAGTCCACGAGCTGCCACATCAGTAGCCACTAATACTTGCACCTTGTCACTTTTAAATCGTGCCAATGCTTTCTTACGGTAGTCTTGTGTTTTATCACCATGAATTTCATCCACGGCAATTTTTTCTCTTTTTAATTGATAAGCAATATCACTTACTGTGCTTTTTGTCTCAGCAAAGATTAATACTTTTTCAAATTCGTTGGTCTGCAACATAGATAGAAGTTTGTCAAACTTCTCATCACGTGTGCAACGCACAATTTCTTGCGTAATATGCTCAGCAGTTGTAGTTCCGCTACTCACTTTTAGTTCAATAGGGTCATCCATTAATTTATGGATTAACTTTTCTTGATTAGGTTCTATAGTTGCAGAGAATAAGAGTGTTTGATCACGGTCTCTCATTTCATCAGCCAGCATAAATACATCTTCACTAAAGCCCATGTCTAATAAGCGATCAAACTCATCAATAACGAGTATTGAAAAGTCAGTTAGTTTAAGCTTGCCTTGTTTTACTAAATCACACAAACGACCGGGCGTTCCCACAACAATATGTTGGAAGCGACGTAGCTTTTTTATGTCTCTATATACTGGTGTACCACCAATACAACAAATAGTGTATAGGTCTAAGCCCTTGGCTAATTTCTGAAATTCTTGTTCAACCTGCTCGGCTAACTCACGCGTAGGAAGTACTACTAAGGTTTGGAATACATCATCATCCTCCAATAGATTATTAATGATTGGAATTAGGAAAGCACCTGTCTTTCCTGTTCCTGTATTGGCTATACCAATTACATCTTCAATATTAGCAACCGTCTCAAAGGTTTTATCTTGGATTTCAGTTGGGTGTTCATAACCCAAGGCCAAAATATTCTTTTTCAATCTATCGTTAATAGGCATTTCTTCAAATGTCCTTGGTGCGTCATACTTAACGTCTTCCAACGGAACACCTACATGCTCTAATTTATCATAACTAAATGAAGGTCCGCTTTTTTTTCCGCGTCCGTAGCCTCCGCCGCTTCGACGTCTATTGCCACCACCACCGCCTCCGCGGTTTCTGTTGTATCCTTGTCCCATACTTATTTGATTTTATGCTTTTAGGCAGTATTATTCAAATTTGTATTTTAGGACTTTACAGCCAGAAAAGATTAATGAAACAACCGCGTTTATATATAAAAGCAGTGCAAATGTAGGTAAATATCTGAGAGTTAGTGGAATTAACCATTTTTTACCTTATCAATATTTTTTTTAAACTTGATTTTTCAATTGATATTCTGCTATAAATTTGAATAATAATTAGCGCCATGAGTAAGCCAAGAGTAGTTAAAGATTACGAACTTTTAGATGTTGAAGTTCAAGAACAAATCAAACTTGCCTATCCTTACGGATTTGAACGCAAGCTTATAAAATTTACCAATCAAAAAGGTAAGTTAGTAAGTGCATTGCCCTTTGAAACAGAAGAGAAATATTACTTGGTGCGCATGACACTGCAAGAAGCTAAGGACATTGTCGAAGATGATGATGACTATGATGATGATGGAAACTTACGTGATGATATCAAAGCAGAGTACGAGGATAAGTATGATGACGAAGATTTCTCCGGTGATGACGAACCTGTATAATATATAGACTTGTCTTTGGAACAACTTACGGATTTTGAGTTATTAGCCCTTTTGTCTTCTAATCAAAAGCAAAAGGCATTTGCCCAACTTTATAATCGATATCATTCTTTTGTACTGAAAAAATGTAATAGAATAATAAACAACAGAACCGAGGCCGAAGAAGTGGCCCATACCGTTTTTTTAAAAGTAGAAAAAAACTACAGCACTTTTCGGATCACGTGATAACTGTGGGGAGTAAATTATCTTTGGGGTTAAATTTTAAGATTTGGCAGAACATTTTATATCACACTTTCTTCCATCTGGCATTCTAGCTTATTTTGTAATAACAGATATTAAAGAGCTAGGCTAT
>CALIIL010000080.1 GCA_938017685.1 uncultured Chitinophagaceae bacterium | reverse complement strand
TAAGCAGAAATACAAGAGATAATACAACAGATGCGCAAACAACACGCGTTACCAACAGTCTAACCTTGAATAAAAAATTAAAGAAAAAAGGGCGCACTTTATCCTTTTTTGGTTCCCACACCTTGAATAAAAAAGAAGGTGAAGGATTTCTATTGAGTCTGAATGAATTGGGCATTGGTAGCACGGGTATAAGTACTAACTATGATCAACGTCGCTTAGACAATAGCCAAGCTAATTCTATCTTAGGTGCCATTACTTATACAGAGCCAATAGCTAAGAATGTATTAATGAAGCTTGGCTATGGTGTAAGTTATGACAATGCTAATCTATCTACCTTAACACAGGACACATTAGGTTTTGGCGAGGGTAATTATTTAAATCAAATTGACAGCTTGAGTAATGAATTTGACATGACCATTTTGAGAAATAGTGGTTCAGTTGATCTTATGTATAATAAAGGAAAAGTAAATCTTACGGTTGGTTCAGCTTTGGCATTTTCAAGCTTTGATCAGTATGACAATATTAGAGATATCAATTACGATTACAACCGTATTAATGTATTTCCTAATTTGAAATTTCGATATAAATTTTCACAGTTTAAACGTATTGATATTAACTACTCAGGAGGAACAACCAATCCTACCGCGCAGCAATTGCAACCTAACCAAAATAATACAAACCCCTTAGAAGTATATGTGGGTAATCCTGATTTAAAAATCGGTTATCAGCAGAACATTCGTGTAAACTTCTTTACATTCCAAGCCCTAGAAGGACGTGGTATGTGGGCAGGAGCTATGATTCAAAATGCATTCAACCCAGTTAGTATTGATCGTAATTTTGACCCTTCAGGACGTACGGTTAATCGTTATGTAAATTTGAGTAATAACTTTATTTCATCTGCATGGTTTGGCTTTATGAATCGCTTTGGAACAAAAGGCTGGGAGACCCGCACAAATGTTTCGGGTAGCTTCAGTGATATGCCTACAATTATTAATGGAGTAGAAAGTAGAACAAAGAATTACAGTGTAAATATTGTTCCAAATATTACTTACAACAATGAAGAAAAAATGTCATTGACCATTGATCCAGGATTTACATATAATTTCTCTCAGAACCAGGTGAATAGAGATCGTAACATTAGTTATTGGTCATTTAACCCTACAGCATCTGTTGCGGTTTATCTGCCGGGTAGTGTAGAAATTGGGACCGATTTAGATTACGAATTTCGTCCTGCGGTTAATCCTTATCCCAATGATTTTAGCCGTTTCTTATTGGATGCACATGTGAGTAAGCGCTTTTTAACTAGTAAAAATTTAGAGCTTAGCTTCGGCATGTGGGATATTTTGAATCAGAACCAAGGTTATACAAGAGCAACAACCAATAATTATAATACCGAAAGTTTTTATAACATCTTACAACGTTATTGGATGCTAAGCGCAACTTGGAATTTCTTTTCAGGGCCATTGGCTGAATCTAGAGCTAGTACTGGAAAAGGACATCGTTATGGAAATAAAAGGAGCGGTAGAAGAAATTAATTATGACTATGAGAAAGATATTATTATTACTTACAATGAGTTGTATGGCACTTGCTCTAAAAGCGCAAAGTGTAAAACAGCCAGCCGTTATGTTTCGCGGCAAAATATTCTTTGATCGAACAATGAATATGCATGCGCAAATAGATGATATGTCTAAAGGAAATGACAACTCATTTATGGCACAAATGAAAAAAAGAGTAGATAAGTATAAGGTTGATAAGTTTGAATTAGATTTTACAACAGAGAAAAGCCTATACAAGCCTGCCAAAGATGGAATTTCTGAAACAAAAATGATGTGGGGAAAAGCACCTGCTGAAGCCAATGAAGTATTTACAGATTTTAAGAATAATAGATTTGTAAGCAAAAAAGAAGTTTACGATAAGAAGCTGTTTGTAAAAGATTCAATCATTGATTACAAATGGAAAATCAAATCTGAGTTTAGAACCATTGCAGGATATAATTGTCGCCGTGCCGAAACCATTATAATGGACTCCGTGTGGGTAGTAGCCTTCTACGCCGACGGCATTATCACACCTGGTGGTCCAGAAACTTTTAATGGATTACCAGGGATGGTATTAGGAGTAGTCATGCCCAGGTTAAATGTGACATATTTTGCCACGGAAGTACAAAATTACACGAATGAGGCTAAGCAGCTAGAGGAGCCAAAAGGAAAAGGCAAAGAGTATACAAGTGCTAGTCTGGATGAATACCTTGTGTCAAATATGAAGCAATGGGGTAAGTATATTCAGCGTATTTTATGGTTTACTAAAATCTAACCAACCTTTTATTTGATAATGACGTCTTTTGTTAATGAATCGTGACTTTCGCGATTAATCATTAATTTTAAGGTGCACATTATGAAAAAAACTATTCAAATTATTGTAATCGCAATATGCTTTATTCCGCTTAGTTTATTTGCCTAATGGCCTACATGTACGACTAATCCATCTACAATCATTTATATCCAAACAGGTGCAAACATCTATAATTACGATGTTACCTTGCCTGTTTCAGCAACCAACCCAACGCTTGTACAATTACATTACTCGGAGGGGGAGGTGGCTTAACAGTGTCTAATAATTTAAATGGTCCCGGACCGTCGCCAACATTCTACACCTCGGTAGGAGGTAATTATTGGTATTATGATGGGGCTGCTCGGGTCAATACGGGTCATTCGTGCGGTGGCGGTGGTTCTGTTAACTCCGGTGGTGGTGGAAATTTTCTATATAATTTAGTAGGAGGTTCAGGCCAGGTATGGCAGTACGACGGTACTGGACCAGCCACACTAATAATTACAGTTCCTGGCTTTTCAGGCTGTGGTCCCTACGATTTGGTCGGAGATTGTGACGGAGGTTTTTACATTCTAAAAAAACAACCAAGGCACTCCTGCTCCCTTTTTTAACAAAGTATGATTCTATGGCTAACTTGGTTACAAGTTGGACTTCTAGAGGTTCGTCTAGCACAGCCGGAGGAGGTTTTACCATTGTAAATAACACCGTTTATTACTACAATAGCAGTGGTTTTAATAGCGCACCTTTTGTTCCTGGACCCGGTAACTTATCATTTTCACCAGTAGGTGCCACAATACCTCAACCTAGTGATATGGCTTGCTGTCCTGTTTGTGGTATTACGCCACCTATTTCGCCTCCAGCGGCAGACTTTTCTATGGCAGAAGATACCATATGTGTAGGCACCTGCATAGACTTTACGGATCTAAGTACTGGAGGTGCAACTTCATGGAGCTGGACATTCCCAGGAGGCACGCCAGCTAGCTCTGCTCTTCAAAACCCAACGGGTATTTGCTTTAATACTGCAGGTACTTTTGTTATTAAGCAAGTTGTTGCTAATAGTGGTGGCAGTGACTCTATTACTAAGAACCTTGTTGTACTGGCAAGTCCAGTAGGATCCATTAGTGGAGACACCAATCTTTGCGCTGGCCAAAGTACAACATTGACTGGCGGACCAACGGGCGTTAGCTATTTATGGTTAAATAATAATGCAACATCGCAAAGTATTACCGTTACACCTCTTGTTACAACTAATTATACTTTGGTCGTGTCTAATGTTAATTGTTCGGATACTGTAGTGCATCAAGTAGTGGTTACTCCGCAACCAACAGCCAGTATTACGGGTGATACAGAAATTTGTTTAGACGAGTCAACTAATCTTACGGCTAATCCTGCCGGTGGTAATTACGTGTGGCTGCATGGTCCAACTGCACAAACGGTCAATGTTAGTCCTACTGTAAATACAATATATTCTGTACTTGTTGCATTAGGTAATTGTATTGATAGTGCCTCCGTTGAAGTTGAAGTTAATCCTTTGCCAGCGGTAACTACACTTACAACACTTACATCTTGCGATGCAAATGATGGACAAGCAGTAGCGACAGGTGCACTTGGAACGGCTCCTTATGCATACGCTTGGTCCAGTGGATCTAATCTTAATACTTCAGGCGGCTTGGGAGCTGGAACTTATACTGTGACCCTTACAGATAGTAAAATGTGTACGGCAACGGCCTTGGCTATTGTTAATCAGCATCCCAACTCCACAGCGACTATAAACCCGTATCCCGTAACAGCAATTGCATTTGGAGAACAGGTGCAATTGCAAGCGGGCGGTGGTGTAAGTTATAACTGGTTAAATACGCAAGATTTGAATTGCACGAGCTGCTCTAACCCAGTGGCTTCTCCAAGAAATGACTATGTATATTGCGTAAATGTGATTGATGCCAATGGTTGTGCGGATACGGCTTGTACAACAATTCTTATTGATACATCTTGTGCCAACATATTTGTACCAAATGCATTTACACCGAATAATGATGGACTAAATGATTACATTCAGTTCTCTAATCGTTGCATTGAAGAGTTAAAATTTACAATATTTAACCGTTGGGGGCAAAAAGTATATGCATCACAAGGGCTCGACGCTAAGTGGGATGGAACCTATAAAGGTGAGAAACAGCTTATTTCTACTTATTTCTATGTACTAGAAGCCAAGTTATTTAATGGGCGTACCATTAAGAAGTAAGGAGATATTACCTTAATTCGCTAGAAATAAGTATGATTTCAGTTACTTTTGCGCAGCATAAATAAGTGAAAGTACAAGTAATCAATAAGAGTGAATACGCGCTGCCTGAGTATAAAACTGAGGATGCCGCAGGCTTAGATTTAATAGCTAACATTCCATCGGCGATAAGGCTGCAATCCTTAGAACGGCAGCTTATTCCTACGGGTCTCTTTATGGCCTTACCAAAGGGTACAGAGGGGCAAGTAAGACCGCGTAGTGGTCTAGCATTAAAACATGGGCTAACAGTGCTTAATGCGCCAGGAACCATTGATGCTGATTATCGTGGTGAGGTTAAAGTACTACTCATTAATTTATCAAAAGAAGACATTGTTATTAATCCCGGAGAACGCATTGCTCAATTGGTCGTTACTACTTTTAAACAAATTGCTTGGCAAGAAGTTGAAAGTTTGGACGAAACCATAAGAGGCGAAGGCGGATATGGGCACACAGGAAAATAGAAAATTATGAATATTATTATACCCATGGCAGGTCGCGGAACAAGAATGAGACCGCATACACTAACAACGCCTAAACCATTAATACCTATTGCAGGTAAGCCCATGGTACATAGAATAGTTGAAGATATTACCTCAACAATTGATCAGCAGGTAGAAGAAATAGCTTTCATCGTTGGTCGATTTGGAGAAGAAGCGGAGCAGCAGCTTATCAGCATTGCGGAGAGTTTTGGCGCCAAAGGAAAAATATATTATCAAGATACGCCCTTAGGAACTGCTCATGCTATCCTTTGCGCTTCAGAAGCACTTACGGGTAATACATTTATTGCTTTTGCTGATACATTGTTCAAGGCTGAATTTAATATCGATACAGAAAAAGATTCTATTATTTGGACACATAAAGTTGAAAATCCAAGTGCTTTTGGTGTTGTTCATTTAGATGAGGATGGCGTAATAAAAGAATTTGTAGAGAAGCCTGAGACCTTTGTTTCAGATCTAGCCATTATAGGTGTGTATTACTTTAAAGACGGACAAAACTTAAAGAGTGAGTTGCAGTATTTAGTTGATAATGATATTAAGTCTAAAGGAGAGTTTCAGTTAACCGATGCAATGGAAAATATGAAGCAAAAAGGCTTGAAGTTCTATACAGGACAAGTAGAGGAATGGTTAGATTGTGGGAATAAAAATGCAACACTATTTACCCTAGAACGCATGTTAGAAATTAAAAAGGAAAAGGAAAATCTAAGAGGGAAAAATATAACTATTGAGAACAGTGTAATTAATGAACCATGTTTTATCGGTGATAATGTGGTTATTAAAAATGCAATCGTTGGTCCGCATGTAAGTGTAGAAAGTGGTGCTGAAATAGAAAATGCAATTATTAAAAAAACGATAATAGGAGCACAATCAAAAGTTAAGAATTGCGTAATTGAGAAGTCATTATTAGGAAATAGCGTAGCTTGCCAATCAAAGGCTGAAGAGTTAAGCCTTGGTGACCATTCTTTTAAGCAATGATAAAAAAACAGTTATTCATATATTGTCTCTTACTTCTTTCTATAGCTTCTTGTACTACACAAAAAAAAGTTGCTACTGGTGCCAAAGGAGTAAAAGAAAATCTAAGTGCAAAGGGTGCTTACAATGATTTTTTTAAAGCAGAAGCAGCCCGAATTTCGGGTGATAAAACAGAGGCTATTAAGTTATACAAAGCTTATGTAGCTAAGTACAAGAATAATGCTACGGCTTATTATAACTTATCCCGCTTACAGTTTAATAATTATACTTTCAAAGCGGCTGAGGTTAATGCTGCGGCATCTATTGCTTTAAACGATACCAACAAATACTTTTTAGAGCATTATGCTGATGTATTAGTATTTAATGAAAAAACACAGGATGCTATTAAAATATATAAGCAGTTAGAAAAAAAGTTTCCTTATGCGGCGGATAGCTATTTATCCAAACAGTTTAGACTGTATAAAGAAGAAAAAGAATACAAGAATGCTATTGAAGCATTAGATGGTTTAGAAAAAAGTATTGGTGTAACAGAAGAGATTTCTATGGAGAAAGCAAAGCTCTATAGTCTGAATAAACAGAAGAAAGAGTCCATTAGAGAAATTGAAAAGTTGGTTGAGGATGACCCTAATAATGTTCAGTTTAAAACCATGTTAGCCAACATTTACGAAAAAAATGACGAGCCTGAAAAAGCAACGGAATTGTATAAACAATTGGTAGATGAGGCACCCGATGATCCTAATTTATTATTATCCTTATCGAACTACTATTTAAAAAATAAAGATACCGCTGCTTATAAAGAGACTATAGGTAAGATTGCAAGCAATGCTGATTTAGATGTCAATTTTAAACTGGCTATGGTTATGCCCTTAATCAGTCAGCGGAATGATTCGGCTTTTGTTATGAAAGAGGCTATGCCTTTAGTCAGAAAGCTCAAAGCATCTTCGACAGAAGATGAAACGGTCGATGGTCTATATGCGGATATGCTTTACTTTGGGATGCAATACCGAGAGGCTATTCCTGCCTTTAGAAAGTACTTGAAATCTAACAAAAAGGAATTCTCACCTTGGTTTAAAATGATGCTTAGTCACTCTAACTTAAATGAGCTAGATAGCATGGTATCCGTGGCAGATGAAGCGTTGGTCTATTTTCCTAATAATGCCTTGGCGCATTACTTCAAGGGCACCGGCTATTATCAATTAAAGAATTACGATAAGGCGGTTAAGTCATTAAATGAGGCCATTGATGTTGAGCCAGAACAAGATTTAAAGGCGCAAATATTTTCTTTGCTAGGCGATAGCTACAACAGTTTGAAGCAGTATAAACAATCGGATGAAAGCTTTGAGAAATCATTGGCTATTAAGGAAGAGGCAACGACTTTAAATAACTATGCGTATTACTTGTCTTTGCGCAATGAGCGCTTGGATGATGCGTTAAAAATGTCGAAAAAATCTTTAGAATTAGAACCTGAGTCGCTCACATTCTTAGATACTTATGGTTGGATTTTTTATAAAAAAGGTAATTATAAAGAAGCAAAAAAATATATAGAAAAAGCCATTGATCCAACAACAGGTGGAGATCCTGATGTCTTGGAGCATTTAGGAGATATTTATTTTAAATTAAATAATATAGAAAAGGCCGTAGAGTATTGGCAACAAGCCAAGAATAAACAAGGCGGTTCTGATCTATTAGATAAAAAGCTACGCGACAGAAAACTCTATGAATAGAATTTTTATACTTAGCGTATTGTTACTTACTCTTTTTAGTAGTTGTAAGGTTGTTCCTTTTTTTATGCCCAAAGAAAGTATAAAAAAGCGTGAGCAAGAACGTGTGGAGCGACTTGAAAAAAGAAAAGAAAAAACGGAGAAAAAGATTGCGCGAAAAGAAAGAAACAAAAAGAAACCTAAAAAACGAACGGTAAAAAAACTAGATAAGTTAGAGAATAAATTACCAAGTGATACACTAAATATTGGCTTGGACTCTGCTTCTTTAGCTAAAAAACAGGCGAATATTAAAGAAGTTACAGTAAGCTCTAGTATTAATGATAATGCGCAGGCCATGTTAAAGGCAAGTGCTATTGATTACTCAACAGCCAAGCTCAAAACAAAAATTGAATATAAAGCAGGAGGCAAAAATCAACGATTTAACGCACAGTTCCGTATTGATAAGGATAAAAAAATATGGGTGTCCATATCGGTTGTGGCCTTAGAAGTGGCAAGAGCTATTGTAACGCCCGATAGTGTTATTGCCTATGACAGAATTAATAAGAAGTACTTCCAGTTTTCATTTGATGAAATCGTTAAGCTGATTAATATTGATGTAGATTTTAAAACCTTGCAGAATATTATTGTGGGAGATGCCATAGGCGGCGAAGGGAATATATTTGAATACGACGATTTTGGCGGCACGGTTAATGTTGGGCTGCGTAGCAAAGAGTTTTTAAATAAACTAACTTTTAATAAAAGTGATTCAACATTGCGACAAGTGCAATTGCAACTCTTTAGAGGAGAGTATGCCAGTAAGATCTTAGGGATGCTAGGTGAGTATGAAAAAGAAAATAGACGATTAATATCTAAGAAACGCATTTATAATATCGAAGATAGTCGTGGTGCTTTTAACTTAGAAATTGAAGTGAATAAGGCTGAGTTTGATGAAAAACTAAATATGCCTTTTACCATCCCGCCGAAGTACGAGCCGGCAGTCGTTAAATAGATACTTCCTTCTTAAGAAGGATGTCTTGTAAGTTCATACCTAAGTTATAAAGCACTATTTTCTTATAGACATTACGTTCTAAATGATAGATGGCACTTTCTATTTCTTCATTTACCTTCTCCAGTTTATACCCGTTTAATCCTTGTTTTTTTAGACCTTTGACTAAGTTCTTTTCCTTTACACTTAAGGGTAAGGTATCGGGTGATAAATACTGTGCACGTATGACCTGTTCAAAAAGTTTAATGCAGTAATGTAAGTATGCTTTTACCTCTTCCTTGGCTAATGCATCCATGGCCAAGAATGATTGTTGCATGCCTACCAAGTTGTCTGTATAGATTGCATTGAGCCAGGCGCGCAGCATATCATAATAAGCTCGTTTATCATCTTCTTGCAAGTGTGTAGCCAGGTCGTAGTTGCCGTCGGCCATTAAGGCTATCTCCTTGGCTTGCTCGCTGTCTATATTGTTAGCGATCAATGCATCTTGTATAAGCTGATTGCTATATGGTTTCAAGGCAAACAGTTGCGCGCGTGATTGAATAGTCTGTAATATTTTATCAGGCTCCTCGGCTATGAAAAAGATATAAGTATTCTTCGGTGGCTCCTCAATCATCTTTAATAAGCGGTTGCCATTATTGCCTAAAAACTCAGCTTGCCATATAATAGAAATCTTAGCACCACCAAGTAGCGGTCTTAGGTTAAGCTTACGTAATAGTTCGTTGCACTCATTAGCAGGGGTATTGCCTTGCTTATTCTCTTTGGTCAGTGAGGCAATCCACGTTCTTGCATCGGCATAAGGCCTATCGGTAATGAATGATTGAAAGTCAACCATAAAATCCTTACATGTACTTGGCTCACCGCTGGTTTTACTTTTATTAAAAACGGGAAAGGTCAAGTATAAATCTGGATGAGCTAGTCTATCAATGATTGTACAAGAGTTACACTCGCCACAAGCTGCTTCAGCAGTTCGGTCTGTACAAAGCAAATAAGTAGCCAAAGCCATCACTAATGGAAATGCACCATTGCCTTTCTTATTGGTAAACAATAAAGCGTGTGGCAGGCGATTTTGCCCCACTAATTCTATTAGTTTTTGCTTTTCTTTAAGGTGCCCTATGACTTGATTAAATTGCATCTGATTTCGAACAATGAAAGTAAGTAATTATTATGAGCTAGTAATCCTTGACTGTTTTATTTCTAATGAAAATGATATTGATTTCGTTCCCTCAGAGTATGTCTAACTTGATATCTACATTATGTCGTCCGCCGCAATGGCGACTTAGAGCAAGGAATAATACTAATCGTCATAGGGTACAATCTATTTATCAAATCGAAGATGTAAATTTGAGTAATGAATAATTTAAAAATCATTCTCCGCAATGCGTGGTGTGCCTTTCAGGTTACTCTTCAGGGACGAAGATTAAATTATCAATACTTATTGCTTGTTTTTCTGCTGATAAGTTGCCAAAATAGAGAAGAAGCTTGCGAAACTTATTACGAGTACTTAAGAGAAGAGAATGGTGTAATAAAGATAGATACAATTTATCATGAGTGGGCTGATGATGCTGATACTGCAATGGATAGTATAGGTAACAAATTGTTGTTTTCGCCTGGAGATTTTGATATACAGCCAAAAATAGGTGATACTCTTATTAAAGAAAAGGGACGGGATAGATATACATTATTAACTAAAGATACTATTTATTTTCTTTGGTATAATTGTTTGAAAAAAAGAAAAGAAACAAGTTTTAAATCAAGGACAACCGAATTATAAAAGTTTATATTGTTCTAGCTGTTCGCGGTCTTCCCCGATTTCTATGATTAAACCAAATAAAAAATGCTTTAATTATGAGCTGTGCTGAGTTTGTAACTCAGGACAAATGAGATATTTTAAGTTTTATTATTTGCATAAGCAAGGTCGCTATCGCGAATAACTCTGAGACTTATATTATCTTTAATTCGACATGACTTTGCTACGTAAAAACATATCGCACAGTTTGAATTGGGATATTATTATTAAACTTAAACAAATGAGCAACATCAAATTTTTTTTATTTTTATTCCTATTGTTTGCCAATTGCCAATTGGTTAAATGTCAGACAAGCCAGAATAAGGATAATCTTTCATTTTTGGAGGCTCAAATTGAAAAAAAGATAGGAGAGTATATTTATGACTATGAACTTAGGGTGTTAGGTAACGATAGGTTAAAAATGGGGAAGCAGCCTTTAGAAGACAGGTTTGGTAACAAAGTTTATGTTCTCCACGTTGATAGTATAAACATTCAAAACAATACTATTATTTTTGGCTTGTTAGCTCTCCCTACCTCAGTTTCTTTAACGTCATCCTTAAAACCGATGGATTTCTTATTTCGAATATTGGGCCGAGAAGTATACGTCACAACAAAATCTTGTTTAATTACCGAAAAGTTAAATGATCTCAGATTATTTCAAAAAATTTCAAAAAAAGATATGCTTGACTTAAATAGAATTTGCAATAAAAGATATCCAAGTCATCTAGGTGGTAGCACAGCTTCGGCTTATTTATATAAGCAGTATCCAAACCAATCCAATTCGATACTTCGAAGTTTTGAAGCACGATACTATTATTATGGTTTAATTGAAAAAGAGAATAGAGGTTATTTTTCATTTATTCCTGGTTATCTCAAAGAAGCAAGCTATAATTTTGGTATGATTGACTAAGGTCTCCGATTTCTATGTTTCAACCAAATAAAAAATGCTTTAATTTTGAGCGTAGCAAAAGGCGAAGGTGAGTAACTCATCTGTTGCGATTATTATAAAAATGGATCGGCATTGAGCCGTTCCATTTTTAAGCAAAAAGCTCAGG
>CALIIL010000079.1 GCA_938017685.1 uncultured Chitinophagaceae bacterium | reverse complement strand
TATTTCATTAAACAAACTCAAATTATATTTACGATGCAAAAACAAAAAACTTCCAAAGACAGACAGACTTCCCACAACAAGTTTGTTTGCTTTGAAAGTAAAATTAATCAAATCGATTACACACTTTTTTGTACACTACCGAATGGAAATTCATATCATAGCACTATGTTGCACAATTGAAATGAAGACTAAGCCATTATTTTAGAACATGGCAGTCCTCATTAGTTTTCAAGTGTAGATTTTAGGTTTTAGTACTTCTGCCTTTCAGTAAGTTTTAAGATTTATCGCTCTCTAGGTTTTTATTGATACAACTTTCAGATGGAACAAAATCAATTCACTCTTCTAAGCAACTTCCTATCCACATGGACTACACCGTATTTCTAAATAATGTTAAAACAATTGAAATAAAACTGAACAATCAACCATATAAAAGGTATAAGTTTAAATCAGCCCAACAGATATATAAAAATATGCCTGACTTCAAGTATGCCATCAGGGATTTTAAATTATTTCTAATCCGTCATCTTATTTCAGGAATCTTGATTTAGATTAATTAAATTCCTGTTGGAGCCGTTCTTGGCTGTCTTCCACCCATACGGCCTGTATCCATTAATCCATCATAATGACGCATTAATAAGTGGCTTTCTATTTGTTGCAATGTATCTAATATTACCTGAACAGCAATTAACATAGAAGTACCACCGTAGAACTGAGCAAAACCTTGCGTTACTCCTAATAAAGCAGCAATACCCGGCATAATACCAATAACTGCTAAGAATATTGCTCCAGGTAATGTAATTCTATCTAATACCGTTCCTATAAAGTTAGAAGTATCACTTCCAGGCTTTACTCCAGGAATAAAACCATTATTACGTTTTAAATCATCAGCCATTTGCTGCGGGTTCATGATAATGGCAGTATACAAATAAGTAAATGCAATAACCATTATGGCATAAATAGCATTGTAACCCAGCGAAGTATAATCAGAAAGCTTAGCTATCCATGAGTCAGGACTTGGCGCAAAGCTCGAAAACATGGAAGGAATAAACATAATTGCCTGAGCAAAGATAATAGGCATTACACCTGCACTATTTACTTTCAAGGGAATAAAATCTCTATTTCCTGCTACATCAGCAGCGCTAGAGGCACCACCAACCATACGTCTTGCATAGTTAATAGGTATACGTCTGACTGCTTGCGATAATAATATAATGGCCATAATAACCACAATCATCAAAGCAATTTCTATTAAGAATATCAATAGGCCTTTACCAGCTCCTCCTGATGCAGTCTTCTGAAATTCAGCAACTAAGTTCTGAGGAAAACGAGCAATAATACCCGCCATAATCAATAATGAAGTACCATTCCCAATACCCTTATCAGTAATCTTCTCACCCATCCACATGACGAATAATGTACCAGTTACAAGAATGATCACCGTGCTTATCATCCATAAGAAGTTGTCAGCCATAATAGCTGGTCCATTCTGTGTGCGTAAGAAAGTAATATAACCAATGGCTTGGAACAAGGTAACTACAACCGTTAAGTAACGCGTGTACATTTGTACCTTTTTACGACCACTTTCCTCTTTCTGCATTTTCTGAATAGAAGGAATAGCAATCTGAGCCAATTGCATAGCAATACTAGCCGAGATATATGGCATGATACCTAATGCAAATATAGAAGCATTAGAAAATGCTCCACCTGCAAACATATTAAGCATACCTAACAACCCATCTTGGCCTGCTGTATCACTTAAAAGATTTGGATTAATACCCGGCAGAACGATATGCGTACCTACACGGTACACAAATAATAAAGCAATGGTGAAGATTATACGGTTACGTAATTCTTCAATGCTCCAAATATTCTTTAAGGTGTCTATTAATTTTTTCATTCTCTATTTATTAGTCTGGTATCTGCCTACCAAAAATACAATTCTTATCTTAAACTATTTCCACGCTACCTCCCTTCTCTTCAATAGCTTTTTTGGCTGTTTCAGTTATAGCATTGACTCTAAGCGTAAATGCTTGAGTAACTTCACCACGACCTAATACCTTAACCAAATCAGTTCTATTAATAAACTTGTGTACGTACAAGTTTTCAGGGTTGAATTCTGTCATTTCATACTTAGCTGCAATTATTTCTAACTGATCTAAATTGAACGTTTTATATTCCTTGCGGTTTATATTTTTGAACCCACGTTTTGGAATACGACGTTGTAATGGCATCTGACCACCTTCACTATGACGACGATTCTTGAAACCTGAACGTGACTTAGCACCTTTGTGACCGCGCGCAGCTGTTCCACCTTTTCCTGATCCCTGACCACGTCCTATTCTTTTCTTGGGCTTTATTTTAGCACCTTTTGCTGGTTTTAATGAGTGTAAGTTCATCTTTATTATTTTTCTATTTTTATTAAATGATCCACCTTCTTTATCATTCCAAGAATGGCAGGTGTTTCTTCTTTCTCTATCGTGTGATTTATTTTACGCAAGCCCAATGCTTTCAAAGTATCTTTTTGTCTTTGAGAGCGATCTATGCTGCTTTTCACCTGTGTAATCTTAATTTTTCCCATTACTTAAATTTTAGCCGTTAAATACTGTTTTTAAATCTACGTTACGCTCTTGAGCTACGGCCATTGGCGAACGCATTTCTTTTAAAGCCTCAAATGTAGCTTTAACTACATTAGCTGGGTTGTTTGATCCATAAGACTTAGCAAATACATCTTTAATTCCAGCGCTTTCTAATATAGAACGCATACTACCTCCTGCAATTACACCTGTACCTTGAGAAGCAGGCTTTACTAATACTTTAGCAGCACCAACTTTAATAAAGATATCATGAGGAATTGTACCATTATGAATAGGAACGTTAATCAAGTTTTTCTTTGCAACGTCTATACCTTTTTGAATAGCTTTTTGTACTTCAAGGGCTTTACCCAATCCGTAACCAACTACGCCATCATTATTTCCTACAACTACTAAAGCAGAGAAGCTAAATGTTCGTCCACCTTTTGTTGTTTTCACCACACGGTTTATAGAAACTACTTTATCCTGTAATTCTATCTCTCCTGCTCTTGGTGTTGATTTTTCTGTTTTCATTTCGTCTTATTTTCTAACTCAATTATTATTAAAAGTTTAATCCTCCTTCACGTGCTCCTTCAGCCAATGCTTTAACACGACCATGGTATAAGTAACCACCACGATCAAATATACAATGTTCGATATTAGCACCTTTGGCTTTCTCAGCTATTGCTTTACCAACTGCTTGGCTTTGCTCAACCTTAGTACCAGTAGCTTTCAAGCTCATAGAATCTGCAGCTACAAGTGTTTCGCCAGTTGCATCATTAATGATTTGAGCATATATTGCTTTGTTACTTCTAAATACAGAAAGACGAGGACGCTCAGCGGTACCAGCTATCTTAGCACGTATGCGCCATTTTAGCTTTTGTCTTCTTTCTTGTTTTTGTTTTGTATTAGTCATTTCTACTATTTTTTGTTCTTTTTAATTAGTCGTTAGCTTTTTGATAAATATTCTATACTAGATTATGCACCAGCTGCTTTACCAGCTTTACGTCTGATATATTCACCTTCATATCTCACACCTTTTCCTTTATACGGCTCAGGCTTTCTAAGACTGCGAATTTTGGCAGCTACTTGACCAATTAATTGTTTATCTATTCCTTCTAAAATTACTTTTGGGTTTTTACCCTTAGCAGTTTCTGTTGATACTTTTAATTCACTAGGTATTTCAAATATAATATTATGAGAAAAACCTAAAGCCAAATCTAAGATATTACCTTGATTAGTTGCTTTATAACCTACACCTACTAACTCCAAGTTTCTTGTATAACCATTGGTTACACCCTCAATCATATTGTTAATTAATGAACGATATAAACCGTGCTTAGATTTAGCATCTTTTGATTCATTAGCTCTTTTAAGCTCTATTTCACCTTCTTTAACTTCAAGTGATATATTTGGATCTATTTCTTGTGTCAATACTCCTTTTGCACCTTTAACAGTAACTACGTTATCCTTAACCGTAACTGTAACGCCACTTGGCATTGATATGGGTGCTTTTCCTACTCTAGACATAATTCAATTTTTTTCTATTCTTATTAATATATTAATAAACCTGGCAAAGTACTTCTCCACCAATCTTGTTTGCTCTTGCTTCTTTATCAGTCATAACACCTTTTGATGTTGAAATGATTGCTATTCCTAAACCATTCTTTACTCTGCGTATTTCTGATGGCTTAGCATAACGACGCAATCCTGGACGACTTATTCTATCCAAACCTCTAATCGCTGCAATTTTTGTTTCAGGGTTATATTTCAAAGCGATTTTAATCAAACCTTGTTTATTATCTTCTTCAAAGATATATTTTAAGATATAACCGCTCTTATAAAGGATTTCGGTCATACGCTTTTTCAAATTAGATGCAGGTATTTCTACTATACGATGTTGTGCCATTTGGGCGTTGCGTATTCTTGTTAAGAAATCTGCTATTGGATCTGTTACCATTTTTTTACTTTTTTGTTTTATTTGTTTAGTTGGTTTAGTTTTTTAACTACCTAACTATTCCACTTTCTTGTTCTATTCTAATATTGTTAATTTACCAACTGGCTTTCTTTACACCTGGGATTTTCCCATCAAGAGCCATTTCTCTGAATACCAATCGTGATACTCCAAAATAGCGTATGTAACCTTTACCTCTTCCAGTAATTCCACATCTGTTCTTAAGACGTACTTTACTAGAATTTTTTGGTAATAAATCTAATGCTTCCCAATTTCCTTCTGCTTTAAGCTTAGCGCGTTTTGTAGCATACTTTGCTACCATTTTTTCACGTTTACGCTGTCTTGCTTTTATTGATTCTTTTGCCATAATCCTTATCTTATTTTTGGGTCATTTTTAAATTATCGAATGGCATTCCTAATTCTCTTAGCAATGCAAATGCTTCCTCGTTATTGGGTGCTGAGGTAACAAATGTTATATCCATACCTGTAATTTTATTGATTTTATCAATGTCAATCTCGGGAAAGATAATCTGCTCTTTAATACCAATGGTGTAATTACCGTTACCATCAAATGCTTTGTGATTAATTCCTTTGAAATCACGCACACGAGGTAAACTAGCCGTTACAAAACGATCTAAAAACTCCCACATTTTTTCTCCACGAAGCGTTACACGAGCACCAATGGGCATTCCCTTACGCAACTTAAAGTTTGATATATCAGTTTTTGACAAGGTTGGAACAGCTTTTTGACCTGTTACGTTTGTCATTTCTTCAACTGCATTATCTACTAGACGCTTGTCGGATACTGAACCCTTAGTACCTTGATTTAAGCAAATTTTTTGCAATCTTGGTACTTGCATTACGCTAGTATAGTTAAATTCCTTCATAAGAGCAGCTATAACATCATTGTTATATCTCTGCTTCATTCTTGGTATGTATTCTGCTACTTTCATTACTTAATTACTTCACCTGATTTTTTACTAACTCTTTGTGAGCCTTTGTCTGTTCTTTCTCTCTTGATACGCACACCTCGGCTAGCCTTGGCATCCCATAACATCACGTTTGATAAAGCAATAAATGCTTCTTCTTTAACGATAGTACCTTGTGGGTTCTGAGCATTTGGTTTCATATGCTTAGTTGCTATGGCTACACCTTCCACTTTTACTTTAGGGTTATGCGCGTCGTATTGCACTGCAATTACGTTCTTAGGCGTATTCAAGTCTTTACTAGCACCGGATATTACTACCACCTGATCGCCAGCTTTTATTTTACTTTTTGGTTTAAATCTCATGATTTAGTTCTTTTCTTTATTTTAATTAAAGCACTTCTGGTGCCAATGAAACAATTTTCATATATCCTGCATCTCTCAACTCTCTAGACACTGGCCCGAAAATACGTGTACCTCTTGGCTCATCTGAAGCGTTTAGGATTACTACCGCATTATCGTCAAAACGGATATAAGAACCGTCCGGGCGGCGTACGCGATTTTTAGTTCGTACAATAACCGCTTTGGCTACAGTACCTTTCTTTAAAGCACTACCTGGGGTTACATGCTTTACACTCACCACTATTTTGTCACCGATACCGGCATAGCGCTGACCAGAATTACCCAATACACGGATACAAAGCACCTCACGTGCGCCGCTATTGTCTGCTACTCCTAATCTTGATTCTTGTTGTATCATTTCGTTTAATCTTTATAATCTATTTCGCTTTTTCGATAATTTCTACTAAGCGCCAATTTTTATTTTTACTTAATGGACGGGTCTCCATAATCTTAACCGTATCTCCAATTGTACACTCATTGTTCTCGTCATGAGCAGCAAACTTAGAGGTTTTCTTTACGAACTTACCGTATAATGGGTGCTTTACCTTACGTAAAGTTGCTACAGTAATGGTTTTATCCATTTTATTACTTGTAACTACACCTACTTTGGTCTTCTTACGTCCTCTTACTATTGTTTTTGTTTCTTCAGCCATCTTAATGCTTTTTAATTAGTTTAATGCTCTTCTGTGTTGTTCAGTTTTCAATTGAGCAATTTTTCTGCGTGCGTCACGGATGCTCAATGGATTTTCAATCGGCGTAATTGCGTGACTGAATTTCATTTTTTGCAACCTTGTCTGATTATCCAAAATTTCATTTTGAAGATCATCGTCACTCATTGCTGTTAAGTCTTGTTTCGTATTCTTTGCCATTGTTCAATTATTTTTCAGAGTAATCTCTTCTTACTACAAATTTTGTTGCTACTGGTAACTTTTGAGCACCTAAGCGTAATGCTTCCTTAGCTATTTCCATACTTACACCTGTTACTTCGAACATGATACGACCTGGCTTAACCACGGCTGCATAATACTCTAAATTACCTTTACCTTTACCCATTCTTACCTCAGCTGGCTTCTTAGTGATTGGCTTGTCTGGGAATATTCTTATCCATACTTGCCCTTCTCTTTTCATATGACGTGTCATAGACTGACGCGCTGCTTCGATCTGACGATTCGTAATCCACTTAGGCTCCATTGACTTCAAGCCAAATGTACCAAACGCTAATGTGTCTCCACGTTTTGCATTCCCACGAATTCTACCTTTGTGTGCTTTTCTATGTTTTGTTCTTTTCGGTTGTAACATTACTTAGTCTCTTTTATTTGTTATCGTTTCTTCTTCCGCCACCGCCACCACGGTTGCCTCCACGGCCTGCGCCGCCTCTATTTCCACCACCACGGTTTCCACCGCCTCTAGCTCCTTTTTTGTCATTGTCAAATCCAAAGTTCGGATTTAAATCGCGCTTCTGCAATACTTCTCCTTTACAGATCCATACTTTAATACCAATCTTACCATAAACAGTTTGAGCAAATAATGAACAATAGTCAATATCCATTCTCCAAGTATGCAATGGTGTGCGACCTTCTTTCATCTCTTCGCTACGTGCAATCTCTGCACCGTTCAATCGACCTGAAACTTTTACTTTGATACCTTCTGCACCCATGCGCATCGTCTGCTGGATACCTAGCTTAATCGCACGACGGAAATTAACCCGCCCTTCAATTTGCTTAGCTATCGTATCAGCTACAATCGTTGCATCCAATTCAGGACGACGAATTTCGTAGATATTTATCTGAACGTCAGGCTTCCCCGTCAATTTCTTCAACTCTTCCTTGATACGGTCTACTTCTTGCCCACCCTTACCAATAATGATACCGGGACGTGAAGTATGCACTGTAACAATAAGCTTACCAAGCATGCGCTCAATAACAATTTTAGCAATACCTCCACGATTAATACGTGCATTTAAGTACTTTCTTATCTTATTATCTTCAAGAAGATTAGGAGCGTACGTTCTTTTATTACCGAACCAGCTGCTATCCCAACCACGTATGATTCCGAGACGATTACCTATTGGATTTGTTTTTTGGCCCATTTACTTATTATTTTCAGTTTCGTTATTGTCGTTATTTTCTACTTCTTCACTCACCTCAACTGGTGCAGCGCTTCCACCCTTCTTATCAACTACTATAGTGATATGATTGCTTCTTTTCTTAATTCTGTATGCTCGACCTTGTGGTGCTGGCAACATTCTTTTTAATACTCTTCCGCTATCTACGTATATAGTTTTTACTTCTAAATCATCGATTTCATCACTATCATTCTTCACTTTCCAGTTAGACACTGCACTAATTAACAGTTTCTCTAAAGGAACTGAAGGATGTTGTGTATTAAATTTTAAGAAATTCAATGCATTTTCTACTTTCATCCCTCTAATTACATCTGCCAAAAGACGCATCTTTCTTGGCGATGTTGGGTTATTTCTAAGTCTTGCTACTGCTTCCATTGTTTATTATTTTATATCAGGCAATTATTTTCTGTTTCCACTATGACCTCTAAAGTTACGTGTAGGAGAAAACTCACCTAATTTGTGACCTACCATATATTCCGTGATGTATACTGGGATAAATTTATTTCCGTTATGTACTGCAAATGTTAAGCCTACAAAATCAGGTGTAATTGTTGAGCGACGGCTCCACGTTTTAATTACTGATTTTTTCACTCCATCTGGCATCATTTTTTGAACTTTTCTGTCCAATTTAGTTGCTACATAAGGGCCTTTTTTAATCGATCTTGCCATTTAAATTCTTTTTAAGATATTATTTATTTAGATAATTTTTTACCGTTTTTACGCAAAAGAATTAACTTATCAGAAGCTTTGCCTCTCTGACGAGTTTTTTCACCTTTGGCGTATTGTCCATTACGTGATCTTGGATGTCCTCCAGAAGCACGTCCTTCACCACCACCCATCGGGTGATCTACAGGATTCATCGCAACACCACGAGTACGTGGGCGACGACCCAACCAGCGCTTACGCCCTGCTTTACCATAGCTCTGTAATTGGTGATCA
>CALIIL010000078.1 GCA_938017685.1 uncultured Chitinophagaceae bacterium | reverse complement strand
GGCCAAGCTCCGGGAACGGCTGTTCATAAAAGTGGAATTCCCTGGGATGATAAAAGTGGGGAAAACTTAAGAGCTTGGATGAACATAGATAACGAAACGTTTTATTCTCCAGAAAAAGTAGGGATTATCCCCATGGGCTTTTGTTATCCTGGAAAGGGAAAAACGGGTGATTTACCACCAAGAAAAGAATGTGCTCCCTTGTGGCATTCACGTGTTTGGGAACAGTTTTCTAATGTAAAATTGATTCTTTTAATTGGTAAGTATTCTCAAGACAAATACTTAGGGAAGCAGTCCAAAAAGAACCTGACCGAAAATGTATTGCATTATAAAGAATACTTGCCAAAGTATTTTCTTTTACCGCATCCATCACCAGTAAATCGCTTTTGGCGTAGTAAGAACCCTTGGTTCGAGGAAGATGTTGTTGGGGAGTTGCAAGAGTTGGTTGCTGATATTTTGAAATAAACAGTTTGTCTTGCACTTCCAAAGACAGATTTTTATTTTGCCAACAGCCAACAGCCAACAGCCAACAGCCAACAGCCAACAGCCAACAGCCAACAGCCAACAGCCAACAGCCAACACCTAAATCATTAGCTCTTTTCATCCATCTACCAAACAACATCCCAGCCTATATTGTTGTATTTTTGTAGCCTACAAAAAACATAAAATTATGAGTACAACAAATCATATTAGCACAAAGTGGTTGGGCAACATGTCCTTTGAAAGTAATAACCCATCTGGGCATTCATTGAGAATGGATATCGCCAAAGAAGATGGTGGTGACGGTAGCGGATTTAGACCAAAAGCATTAATGTTATCTTCATTAGCAGGTTGTTCAGGTTTAGATGTAGCTGCAATGTTCAAGAAGATGAAGTTAGAGGTCGATGAGTTCAACATTGAAACAATCGCAAATCTAACAGATGAGCATCCTAAGTTTTATGACAAAGTAGTTATAGAATACCATTTTCACGGCGCAAATTTAGCCGAGAAAAAATTACAAAGAGCGGTAGACTTATCTATCGAAAAATATTGCGGAGTAATGGAAATGTTCAGACAATTCGCTGAGCTAGAGATTAAGACTGTTTTTCATAAGAAATAAATTTACAAGTTCAATCGCAAGTAACAAGTTCAAGTTCAAATAAAAATTATGCCGGATAAAAAGTTTGACCTTGAAGATAGATTGGTTGATTTTGCTGCCAATATTGTACTTTTTTGTAAGGACTTGCCGTCTGATATGACCGGTCAGTATTATGGTAATCAACTATTAAGATCAGCAGGGAGTTCTGCGCTTAATTTTGGTGAAGCGCAAGGAACAAATACGGTTAAGGATTATATCAACAAGGCATCCATATCTTTAAAAGAATTGAAGGAGTCTAGGGTAAATCTTAAGATATTGACCAAAGTTGGGTATGGTAATGCTTCTAAAAGAGTTGAAATATTAGACGAACTTGAGCAATTAATAAGAATTATAGCAACAATCATTAGAAACAAAAAATAACCAAAAGTCAAATTTTTAAATAAGTTTAATGATTCTATTTTAGGATTTTGAACTTGAACTTGATTTTTGAACTTGAACTTTAATTTGAAAAAATGCGCTGGACAATTAAACCAAAACCGAAACAAGAAGATATTGATACTTTAGCGAGTGCGTTAAAGGTCGATGATTTGGTGGCGCAGCTATTGTTGCAAAGAGGAATTTCTACGTATGAAGAGGCGAAAGATTTCTTTCGTCCGCAGTTAGAAGATTTACATGATCCTTTTCTAATGAAGGACATGGATATTGCAGTAAACAGAATTGAAGAAGCCATTGCCAACGGAGAGAATATCCTAGTATATGGCGATTATGATGTAGATGGTACAACCGCTGTTGCTTTAATGTCGTCGTACCTATTAAGTTACTATCCTAATGTGGCAACCTATATTCCGGATCGGTATGATGAGGGATATGGAGTATCATATAAAGGAATTGACTTTGCAGAGGATAACGGATTCACCTTAATTGTTGCGTTGGATTGTGGAGTGAAGGCAATTGACAAAGTAGCCTACGCAAAAGAAAAAGGAATCGATTTTATTATCTGTGATCATCATAGACCTGGCACAAAATTACCAAGTGCAGTAGCAGTTTTAGATCCAAAAAGAGAAGATTGTTCATATCCTTATGATGAATTATGTGGTTGCGGTGTAGGTTTTAAGTTAATTCAGGCATTAGGATCTCAAAGAGGAGAAACTATTGACGATGTTATCTATTACCTTGATTTAGTGGCAACTGCGATTGGGGCAGATATAGTACCGATAACTGGAGAAAATCGAATATTGGCTTTTTATGGCTTACAGGTTATTAACCAGCAGCCTAGAGCCGGATTTAAAGCTATTATAAATCAGATTAATAAAACAGAACTTACGATTACAGATGTAGTGTTCATTATTGCGCCTAGAATTAATGCTGCCGGTAGAATGAAACATGGTCAGTATGCGGTAAATCTATTGACCGAGACCAATATGGACCAAGCCATAAAATACGCTGCCGAAATTGAAATATTCAATACAGATAGAAGGGGCTTGGATCAGGAAATTACGATAGAAGCACTTGGGCAAATTCAAGAAAATCAAGAAGAAGAAGGGTTTACTTCTGTCGTTTATAAAGATACTTGGCACAAAGGGGTTATTGGTATAGTAGCCTCTAGATTAACCGAAACCTACTATAGACCAACACTCGTTTTTACCAAAAGCGGCGATAAGTTGGCAGCATCGGCAAGATCGGTAAGAGGTTTTGATGTGTACAATGCTTTAGAAGGTTGTGCAGACTATATAGAACAGTTTGGCGGACACAAATATGCGGCAGGATTAACGATGTTAGAAGAACAGTATAACAACTTCAAACATCAGTTTGAGAAAGTGGTGAAAGAGAGTATCGACCCACAAATGTTGATACCAGAAATTAGTATTGATACCGTAATTGAGTTAAAAGATATTAATGCAAAATTAATGCGGATTTTAAAACAATTTGCTCCTTTTGGTCCAGGTAATATGTCACCGGTATTTATGGCCGAAGATTTAAAAGATACCGGTTATGCCAAAGGTGTTGGGAAAGAAGAAGCGCATTTAAAAGTTTCGGTGGTACAGCAAGGCAGTCATAAAATTGACGGTATTGGTTTTAATATGGGCGATAAACTTTCATTGGTTACGGGTAGAAAACCTTTTAGCGCTGTTTTTTCTATTGATGAAAATGAATGGCAGGGCAATGTTAGTTTGCAATTAAAATTAAGGGACATTAAATGAGAATAGAGCATATTGCTATTTGGGTGACTGATTTAGAAGCAATGCGTGCATTTTATGAAACGTATTTTAATGCGGTAGCAGGAGAAAAGTATCATAATGCAACCAAACAGTTTACATCTTACTTTTTAAGTTTTACTGATGGGGCAAGGTTAGAAATTATGCATAAACCATCTATTCATGCATCTACTGATAAAGCTGTAAATACCGGATTCATACATTTTGCCATGTCAGTAGGTTCAAAAGAACAAGTAGATGCTTTGACCGAAAAGCTAAGAGAAGACGGTTACAAAATATCCGGTGAGCCAAGAACTACAGGCGATGGATACTACGAAAGTGTCATTCTAGACCCAGAAGGAAATCAAATAGAAATCACCATTTAACAATACTATTTATAATTATTCTAAATAAGATTCATATATTTATATTAAATATGTAGATTCTTATGAACGATATACATCCTATTTACCAGAATGACTTTGGAATAGCCTTTCAATGGAAAAAAGAGAAACCCACTCAATCTAATAAAGTACAAGTAATTTTTAGGGATATTGGACTATTGCTTACCCAAAGCGAATTACGTTATTTTTCCACTTGCATAAAAGATACTATAGAAAACGGAAAGGGAAATCTCTGTGGTGATTGTAAAACTAAAGAGACTTGTAGGTCATTATTATTGAATACTCCCGCTCACCAAGTAACTTTTGCCGTAAGTTATCAAGAAGCTATTGAGGTAAGAGATTTAATAAATGGTACATTATTCAAGCTTGAATTAGATTCCTTTTTTGGTGAATTAGGAATTGATTAGTATTCAATAAATAACATATTCATTCTATTAAGTAATTAGTTGGTGAATCGCCATATACACTGTATTTTATTAAATATATTTGGAATCTATTTAGCGATTACACTATGAGCGTTAATGATCCCTATGCTGCTTTAAGATTTAAAGAATTCAATATTTTTCTTCTAGTTCGTTTTGCCATGGTTTTTGCTTGGTCAATGCAGTTCATTGTCATAGAGTGGCAAGTGTATTCCATGACAAAAGACCCATTATCATTAGGTATAATTGGTTTAATGGAAGTAATACCCGCAGTGAGTATGGCACTTTTTGCCGGACACATTGTGGATCAAAAAGAAAAACGGAACCTTTTAATAAAATGTATTTGTGGCTTTTCTGTAATTAGCTTCGGTTTGTTTATGTTGAGCCTACCTTCGGTTTTAGAGACTTATGAAACCAAAGTAATTCTATACGGTATCTATACTCTCGTATTTTTTGGTGGATTGGTAAGAGCATTTTTAGGACCAACTATTTTTTCTCTTATCGCTTTAATCGTTCCCAAAAAAATATACCCCAATGCTGCAACTTGGAGCAGTACTACCTGGCAGATGGCATCAGTTCTTGGTCCGGCATTAGCAGGTTTTTCTATTAGTCTTATTGGAGTGCATTGGTCTATGTGTGTCATTTTTGGCTTTTCCTTATTGGCTTTGACCGCTCTTTTCAATATTTCAAAAAAGCCAATTCTTAATCCAAAAATAGGGGAGCCAGTTTTTCAGAGTTTAAAAGAAGGGTTAAACTTTGTGTTTAAAACAAGAGCAGTATTAGGTGCGTTGACCTTAGATATGATTGCCGTACTTTTTGGTGGTGCAGTTGCATTATTACCCATTTTTGCACAAGATATTCTAAACGTAGGCTCAGAAGGTTTTGGTGTGTTAAGAGCGGCACCTGCTGTTGGGGCAGCCATAACAATGTTGGGGTATACTAGATTTCCGTTACATAAAAATGCAGGTAAAAAGTTATTATTCGCCGTATTTGGTTTTGGAGTATGTATGATT
>CALIIL010000077.1 GCA_938017685.1 uncultured Chitinophagaceae bacterium | reverse complement strand
AGGTTTAGATATTTTGTATAGAAAAGAATTTTATTCACAACTACTGAATGATTACTTTGACAATGACAAAACCATTTTAATTACCACTCACCAAGTCGAAGAAGTTGAACATATTTTGTCGCACTTATTATTTATTGATGAGGGAACAATTGTATTGGACGAAAGCATGGAAGATATTGCTACCCTTTATACAGAAATTTTAGTTTCACCGGATAAGTATGCAGAAGCTGAAGGCTTTAACCCAATTCACAAAAGTGAAGTATTTGGTAAACGCGCCTACTTGTTTAAAACACAAGACAGTACTGCTTTAGAACATTTAGGTGAGAGTCGTACTCCAGGTGTTGCCGATCTATTTGTGGCTATTATGCAAAATAAGCGTTTACACAATGGTGCTTCACAAGGAGTAGCCGCATGAAGAATATGCCTATCTTATTAAAACGTGAAACATGGGAACATCCAGCGTTTTATGTTGCTCCAATTGTTGTATTGGCAATTATTATCTTAGGTGCACTTGGCGGCCTAGTACAAGGCGTTGGCGGTACAATTGGGTTTAATCATTTAGTAACCGGTCTTGAAACGGTTGCGGCACCAGCAAGATCAGGGGTTATATTTGCCACATTCTTAGCAATTGCATCGACGTTCCAAATTGTTTTGGTATTTGTTATTTTCTTCTACTTATTAGATGCTCTTTACAGTGAGCGTAAAGAAAGGCACATATTATTTTGGAAATCAATGCCAGTTAGTGATACAGAAACTGTTATTTCAAAAGTATTAACTGCTAGTTTTGTAATCCCACTATTTTTCTTAGTCGGCGTATTTGTAACTAAGATTGTTTTTCTTATGATTACTTCAGTGTTTATATGGATTGGTGGAGGCTCTGCAATCGATTTACTTTGGAAACCAGCTCCTTTATTTGCTGATTTTGGAGTAAGTATCTTTTATATTATTGCTGCTGCTCTATGGATGTTACCTTTTACCGGGTGGTTACTATTAGCCTCCAGCATTGCTAAAAAAGGTCGCCCTTTTATGTGGGCCGTGTTATTACCAATCTTTATTAGTTTTCTTGAAAATATTGTTTTTGGCACTATGCGTTTTTTAGAAACAATCGGAACCTACCTATCAACATTTTTTGAAAAAGCCTTTTCAGGTATTGATGGACATTCAAACCGAATCAATATCAATAGCATAGAGGATTTAAACCAAATAAATATTGATGACTTTAGTTTAAGTAGCTTGATAGATCCAGTTGCTGTAATTAGCTCACCATCATTATGGATTGGAATGGTAATTGGCGTGATCTTTATAACAGCTGCTATCTACTTACGTCGCTATAGAGACGACAGTTAATATTAATATATATTTTAAGAAAGGAAATCATATGTTTAAACGACTTGCTTTATTATTCCCTGCCCTTGCTCTATCTGCTTGCGTGGTTGTAATTGGAGATGATGATGCTGATGTGCATTTTGATGATGAAGAAACAGTAATTCATTCTACAAATAAACAACATAAGCATAACTTTGCTTTAAGTAATCGTATTGAAGATGCAATTCGTGCCGATCAAGCATTGCAATACGCAGACATAAACGTTAGTAATACTGGACAAGCTGTCACTTTACATGGTGAAGTGTTTGAATCCAGCCACATACAACATGCTGTAAATATTGCACTAGCCGACTCAGAAACAAATACCGTTTCGTCTAGAATTATATTAACCATTGAAAAATAAAAAATAATTGCTTCCCAAGAGTTATCTACGATTTCTCAGAAAGGAAGAGGAGAATGCCATGAAAAATGTAAACCTTCTTAAAGCTGCCGGACTTGGAATTATTCTAAGTAGTGCTATGTATGTTTCTGCAGCCGAAGTTAGTAAAGAAATTGAACTTAACTTTAAATCTAGTAATGATTTGATCGTTATACAAAACCTTGCAGGAAAAATTCAAGTGAACCCAAGCTCAGATAACGAGGTTCATATTAGTGGCACAGTAACTGCAGCGGCTGACAATAAAAAAGATGCTGAGGAACTTTTAGAATCGATTCAATTTGATACTGACAAGAAATCTAATTCAACAATTATCTCTGTCGAGTACCCTATCAACGATTATTCTGGTTTTATATATAACCCTAATAAAGAAAGATCCTCATGGGGTAATTGGTCAAATTCGAGCTACTACATGGGTAAAAAAATAAAAGTTGCTGGAAAACCTAAAGGCTTATTAGCAAAGTGGGCAGATGTTCACACCGACTTAATTATTGAATTACCCGCAGAACAGTACAGTAAAGTCAAACTAATAAGTGGCGGTATTGAAGCACAAGATTTAAATAATGACATCACTCTTGATACCAGCTCTGGAAAAATTCGTATAACCAACTCGGAAGGTAAACTAAATGCCGATACAGGAAGCGGATCAGTAACGATTGAAGATTTTTCTGGCTTTGTAAAAGCGGATACAGGTTCAGGTAGTATCTCAATAACCAATGCAAATGGTGATGTAGATGCTGATACAGGTTCTGGGTCTATCAAAATTAATAATGTAACTGGCGATGTAAAGGCTGATACGGGTTCTGGGTCTGTAACAGTAAATGATTATCTTGGTGGTGAGAAACTCGAAATTGATACTGGCAGCGGCAGTGTTCGTGTGAATGGCGACCTTGGTAACATTAATGATTTAGAAGTTGATACAGGTAGTGGCAGCGTTAAACTAGTTTCAACTCATGCCCCTTCTTTAAGAATAGATATTGATACTGGCAGTGGTGGAGTAAACGTAAACTTACCAAATTTAGAGGTACGTAAAGATAAAGGTGGAGAGTTTATTGGTACTGCTGGTGATGGGCGTGGTACCGCATCAATTGATACAGGTAGTGGTAGTGTAAGTTTCCGTATGGATTCTAGCTATGAAGGCAATTCAGACAAACCTAAAAGAAAAGTCAAAGCGAATCAATATTCTAAAAGCAACAACCCTGAACTCGCAGCCAAAGTTCGTGCAGCCCTTAACAATGATAAAGACCTACGTAAAGCTAACTTCGAAGTAAGTGCTAAAGGCGATAAAGTTTTTGTAAGTGGCACTGTTGAAAGCGCATGGGATTTACCCAAGGCTATCAAAGTTATCAACAATGTTGATGGCGTTGAAGATATTAGTATTGATATTGATACGGAAGAATAATTAGCTCAGCTTAAGAGTTTAAAGAATTACGAGTTCGTTCAGCCTCCCTAGCGTGCGAAGTCGTATATACCGCGATAATATTTATATTGTCGCGGTATTTTTTGCACAATTACTTAACAAGTGTAATAAAAAGCCAAGAACCAGGTTCTACTTTGTAACATATGCAAATAATGATGCCTCCCTTCATCGCATATGGTTTTTACAGTTCCTGAGCGTCCCTAGCATAAGGAATTTTCTTTTAG
>CALIIL010000076.1 GCA_938017685.1 uncultured Chitinophagaceae bacterium | reverse complement strand
ATTTCATTAAACAAACTCAAATTATATTTACGATGCAAAAACAAAAAACTTCCAAAGACAGACAGACTTCCCACAACAAGTTTGTTTGCTTTGAAAGTAAAATTAATCAAATCGATTACACACTTTTTTGTACACTACCTGCATATTATTGTAATCAATACAGTAAGTATTACTTAATTTTCTTTAGCTAAATAATAAAGCACATTGGCATTCTCTTTTCTAAAGAAATGTTTGGCTTGCTCTTGAATATCCTTTGCCGTTACCCTGTTGTAATTATCCAATTCTTGGTTCATCATTTCGGCATCGCCCATGAGTTCATAAAATGCTAGGTTGTTCGCTCTATTAATCAAGTCCATATCTTCGAACGTAATCATACTTTCTATTTTATTCTTCACCTTCAATAACTCCTCTTCGCTTACTTCGGTCGCAATAAAATCTGCAATGACTTGATCTATCGCCTCTTCACCTTTCTCGGGTGCAGTGCCCTCACTTAGATTACCAAAAACGATTAATAAACCATTCTCAACGCTTCCCGTATGGTAGCAACTTACTTGACTAAACAGTTTCTGCTCTTTTACCAAGGTATGATACAAACGCGCAGACTTACCGCCTGCCAATACTTCTGTAATTAAATCTGCTGTGTGATAATGTTTATCCAATCTGTTAGGAATATGATAGGCTTTATAAATCATACTAACCGGTACATCTTTTTCTACCGTCATGCGTCGCTCTTCTGTTTGCTCTGGCTCAGCCGGGATATTACGCTCGTACTTTTCTCCAGCAGGTATTGGTTCAAAATATTTTTCTGCCAAGGCTTTCACCTCTTCTAAACTTACATCCCCTGCAATGCACATAACGGCATTACTTGGATTATAATGCTTTTTAAAAAAATCTTTTACATCTTGTAATTGAGCATCTTCAATATGGCTTAGCTCTTTGCCGATTGTCATCCATTGATAAGGATGTTTTTTGTAGCAAAGCTCACGCAAATACTTCCAAGTATCTCCGTAAGGCTTATTAATGTAATTTTCTTTAAACTCTTCGACCACAACTTTTTGTTGCACCTCCAAGCTCTTTGGGCTAAATGCCAAGGACAACATTCTGTCACTCTCCAACCAAAAAGCCGTTTCTAAATTCTCTTTCGGAAGCTTTAAATAATAGTTTGTAATATCATTTGTGGTGTAAGCGTTATTCTCTCCGCCAGCGACTTGTAAGGGCTCATCATATACAGGAATATTTATACTACCACCAAACATTAGATGTTCGAATAAGTGAGCAAAGCCTGTTTGCTCGGGATTTTCATCCTTGGCACCAACATTATATAAAATATTTACAGCAACCATAGGTGTTGTATCGTCTTGATGAACAATCACTTTCAAGCCATTTTTCAAGGTAAATTTTTCGTACTGTATCATATATTCTGTTTCGTTGTTTTATGTTGAGCTATACTGCTCCGTTGAGCGATGCAAAGTTAATTGCTTTTTGCCTTTAGAACGTCATTGCTTTTGTTTCAATTGTCTTTTGCAAAAAAATGGCTCAAGCAAGCTTGAACCATTCATAATTTTATATTACTACTTACGGCTAATGTGCGTGATGTAAATGAGCATTAGCTGGAACAAAATCTTTATCCTGTCCAAATAGGCGCATCATTTTAAAGTGCGAACGCACCGCACCAAACATCGTAGGAGCATCATTATATTGCACGCCGTATTCTTCACAATGAGCTTTTACTATTTCGCTAATGGCAGGATAATTAGTGTGACTTATTCTTGGGAACAAATGGTGCTCAATTTGGAAGTTTAAACCACCAACGTACCAGTTTACCAATTTATTTTTTCGTGCAAAATTTGCTGTAGTCAATACCTGAGCAACGGCCCACTCCTCGTCAATTTTAGTATCCTCATAACCAGAGAAAAAATGTGTATCTTCTACCACATGTGCTAGCTGAAATACGATACCCAAAGCCAAGCCCATAACAGCATGCATGGTAAAGAAACCAGCTAAGAAGGGTAAAAAACCAACCACTGAAATAGGCAATACTACAAATACACCCACATAATAAAGTTTTGTACCCCAGAATATAAGTTGCTCTTTGGTATTCATTTTCCAAGCGTTGGTTGTTCCAATTTTACCGGTAAAATACTTTTGAAAATCCATTACAAAAATCCATAAGAATGAAGACAATGCATATACCAATGGTAAGTACATATGCTGTGCTTTATGTGCAGGCACCCATTTTTGTGTATGACAATGACGGATCACTGGACTTTTCATAATATCCTCATCGACTTCATCTACATTAGTATAAGTATGATGTATGATATTGTGTTTTTGTTTCCAAAGAAAAGCGTTGCCGCCCAATACATTTAATGACAAACCAACAGCATCATTAACCCACTGCTTGGTGCTATATGCACCATGACAAGCATCGTGCATGACATTAAAACCAATACTTGCTGATGTTAAACCTAAAATAGCACAAGACAATAAACGCCATCCATTAGCCAAATCCAAGGGATTAAACACTGCCATTACAAAACAACCAATTGCTACAATATATAAAATAATTGCTTTATGGTAAATAGCCCATGTACCTGTCTTAGTCTTCCCTGTTTCTTCAAAATAGGCATTTACTTTTTTCTTTAAGGTAGGGTAAAAGTCACCTTTCTTATTATTGTATGTAATCTTAGCCATAAGTGGCAAAGATAAGTTCAAATCTCAGCTTTAATACCGAAAAACAATCTATTCACTATTGAGATTTATCAATTTAACATCAGGAGAGGCAGTCATCTAAAGCTTAGCCTTATCCACAGCTACCTTATAGGTAGGATCTTCCATCACATTAACATCAATGACTTTATCGGCATTTTGTAATAATTCTATACAATCAGGGCTTAGATGCTTTAAGTGCACCTTTTTACCCGCCTTCTCATAGAGCTCAGTTAACTTGTTTAATGCCTCAATCGCGCTCATATCGGCTATACGGCTTTCTTTAAAATCTATGATCACTTCTTCTGGATCACCTTGAATATCAAATTTTTCATTAAATACACCAACTGAACCAAAGAATAAAGGACCATATATTTCATAATGCTTCGTACCATTTTCATCGATATGCTTTCGTGCACGAATACGCTTGGCGTTATCCCAAGCAAAAACTAAGGCTGAGATAATAACTCCAATTAATACAGCCAAAGCCAAATTATGCAACAGTACCGTAACCAAAGTCACGACGATCATAACAAAAATATCGGACTTAGGCATTTTATTAAATACCTTAAAACTTGCCCACTCAAAGGTTCCAATCGCTACCATAAACATTAATCCCACCAAGGAAGCCATAGGTAACTTTTCAATAATCCCAGAACCATACATGATAAATACCAAGAGCATAAGCGAAGCCACAATACCCGACAAGCGAGCGCGCGCACCATTAGAAGTGTTAATCAGGCTTTGCCCAATCATAGCACAACCACCCATACCGGCAAATAGGCCAGAAAGTATGTTAGCCGCACCTTGAGCCACCGCCTCTTTATTTCCACTACCACGCGTTTGTGTTATTTCATCTACCAAATTGAGTGTTAGCAGGCTTTCAATTAGCCCCACGCCAGCAACAATTCCTGCAAATGGTAAAATGACCATAAGCGTGTCTAAATTTAAATCAAGTGTAGGAATACCAAATGGAGGAAAACCACCTTTGATACTCTCTCCTTCGTTTAAAGTTCCCGCAATAGTCAATGTATCTAATTTAAAAATCATGACAATAGCCGTAACAACACATATAGCCACCAAGGCCGAAGGAACCATTTTGGTTATATTAGGTAAGCCCCAAATAATAAGCATAGTCAATAATACTAAGCCTACCATGGTAAACATTTGTGTACCTTCTAATAATTCCTTGCCGCCTTTTTGATAAAAGCTAGGAAACTGCGCCATGAAAATGATAATCGCTAATCCATTGACAAAGCCAAACATCACGGAATGTGGTACCAATCGAATAAACTTCCCAAGACGCAGGAAGCCAAAAGCTATTTGCATAATACCCGCTAATATCACAGTGGCAAAAACATATTGTAATATCTCTGGTTTAGTAATCTCTGGATTAATAGATTTTAATTGTACAATTAAGCCTACGAATATTACGGCAATTGCACCCGTAGCACCAGAAATCATACCGGGTCGGCCACCAAAAATAGATGTAATTAAACCCATAACAAAGGCAGCATACAAACCCGTAAGCGGAGAAAAACCTGCAATAAATGCAAAAGCAACGGCCTCAGGCACTAAAGCCAAGGCCACAGTCAAGCCAGAAAGTACCTCCGTTTTGTAATCTACTTTCTGCTTAAAATCGAAAAGGTTCAAATACTGTTTCATACAAGTGCGCGAAGATAAGGTTTTGATTTGATGATGCGACGATTTGGTGATGTGGTGATGTGTAAGCGTGTCAACCTGAGGCTCTCGAAGGACGGTGCTAAGATGTTCAATTTGGTGATCTGGTGAAACTTTCTAATTAGCTAAAAAAAATATTAAATTTATCATCTCTTAATTATTTACGGATGGAAAAAGTTCTGAAAACTAAATTACTAGAATTTGACAAGAGTGGATTTCTCATTGATATTATTAAAAATAGAAAGGGAGCTAAATATATTAAGATTGAACAAATAATCCATGACACTAAAGAAAGACAAAGTATTCGGATTAATCCCGCGGTATTATCAGATATAATCGAGGTGTTAAATTCTTACAGAAAAGAAATAGACAACAAACCATTAAAACCATACGAAAAGAAATCTGAAACCACAACAGGATTTATCGCGTCAGAGCAAAATGAAATTGTAAAACGATATTTAAAAGGAGTACCAATTCGAGATTTGGGTTTACAATTCAGTTGCTCTCCTAAACATATTGAGCAAATACTTTTCAATAAAAATATTGAGATAGTTGATACAAAGGAGGAACTTGCAAAATTAGGAAGAGTTAATAATCGCTTTTGGAAAAGAAGAAAGCGATAAAAATATTTTTCATCTAATTGATTAAAATGTGTTTCCCCTATGCTTACTCTCCTCAAACATGAGCCTGCTCATTTCCTCTGCACGAACTTTATATTGTTCGTTACTATAAAAATCTCGAACAAGACCTTCTAATTTAGTACGCTCAAGCTTTCTTATCGAAATGCCTTTTGGTCCAAGACCCAATTTTGAAAGAATATCATTCCACATAAACTGATCCACAATGTGCGGAATAATTAAGGATACACAAGCATACTTTATCACCATATGGGTTGTGCCACTGCCACCATGATGAATAACACCATGCAGCTTAGGGAACACCCAATCGTATGGAATATCATTTGTAAAATGAAATAGCTCTTTATCAAAATACCGGGGTTGCTCCAAACCGCCTTCCGATGTATTTATAATTGTGGGAATATTTAATGCAGTTAAAACATCTATAAACAGTTGTGTTGTTGCCTGAGCATTCCCATTATGCATACTGCCAAAAGTGAGCATCACTAATTTATTATGCTTATTCATAAAATCCAACAACTTAGCTTCCGGTTCCCAATGTGACTTTTTATCTCGTTCTACATATCCGATAACTTTTGCATGCGCAGGATACTCTTTTGGTTTTGGAAACAGATGTTTGGACACAGTATAAATAATATCAGTATCAATAATTGCTGATCGGATGTCTGATTTAGTCAATCGGTATTCTTTCATTCTACGCCCAGCCGTTTTAATAATATTTTTTTGCATGGCATAGATCGTTAAGCGATACAATAATTTATTCATCGCGCCGCCCATATTTATATTAATACCTATTGGCGCTCGCTCAGCAGTAGGATGAATTAAATAAGGAACCGGGCTAAGTATTGTTCGAGGAATATCTTTTCGACAAAAAGCATAAGTAGACTTTGGATGAAATACAACATGGTCTGGCATGAAATGTTTAAAAACAACTTCTTGAATAGCAAATACATTTCGATTAATGGCGTGCGACTGATTATATAATTCTTTTAAATACATCAAGCGTTTCCAACTACTCACTTTTGCTCCACCCATTACCGCTCGGCCTGCATCACTATTAATGAGTGCTATAAAATCTGAGCCCAATGTATAAAAAATCAAATCCTCCTCTTCGGCCAAATGGCGAAACTGTTCTGGAAAGCAACAAGCAACGGTATGCCCTTCCTTTTTTAATAGCATAGCCTGCGCTAAAAAAGGCTCCATATCTCCACGCGTACCTAAAGAAATAAGTAGAAATTTCATTATGAGCATGAAATTACCCATTTTTGAATAATGCAAGGCAAGGAACGCAAGAATATAAAAGTGGGGCAAGTAGTAGAGATTGTACTAAAGAAAGATCAACGAAGCGGCATACTAACCGAAGGTATTGTCAAGGGAATACTCACAAGCGCGCCAAAGCATACACATGGTATTAAAGTGATACTTGAAAGTAATCAAGTAGGCCGTGTAAAAAATATTATTGAAGATGTAGATTAAAGTGCTTGAAGAAAAGAAAAATATTTACTGGCTAGATTACCTCCGAGTGCTTGCCACCTTTGCTGTAATATTTTTACATGTCTCCGGAATCAACCTTTCAAACACGAGCATTTTCAATGAATATGCATGGCATGTAAGCAATACAATAAATAGTTCTGTACGTTGGGCAGTACCTATTTTTATTATGATATCTGGTGCATTACTTTTAGGCAAAGAAATTGCTCTCATCCCTTTTCTAAAAAAAAGGATGAGGCGCTTAGCACCACCCTTTCTTTTCTGGTCGGCCATTTATTTGCTTTATGCCTTTTATATTGAACATGCCTTTGATGCATTACCGTTTCTTGAACGAGCTGAAACTTTTTACAAAATGTTCTGTGAGCGTGCTAGTTTTCACTTATGGTATGTTTACTTTTTTATTGGGCTTACACTTTTTACGCCCATTATCAATCGATGGATTATACATGCGCCTGTTCAAGAGATTAAGTACTTTTTAATTATCTGGTTTATTTCCTTATTTTTTATCCAGCCTTATATAAAGGAATGGATACCTCAGATCGATTTAAGTTTCTTTGCCAGCTTTATAGGCTATTACATTCTAGGTTATTATCTATATCATTTGAAAATAGAATTCAACAAGAAATTTAAGCCTGGCATATTAATATGCTTAGCCCTCCTTTTACTTTTTTCCATTTATATAACTCGTTATCTCTCTTTAAGCGCTGGTTCATTCATTGAGACATTTAACCATTACACTTCTTGGAATGTCATACTATCAGCAGCTTGTATATTCCTGCTATTCAAAGAGTTACTTATCAATAATAGCATACTCAACCGCTCAGTTCAATTAATTAGTAAGCACAGTTACGGGATCTACTTATCGCATGTATTTGTATTAACCCTGCTCAATATATGGCTTGAACCTTTTTACATTTCTCAACCTCTAACTAGTATTTTGCTTGGAAGTATTGTTGGTTTTGGAATGTCTTTTTTATTAGTTTTTGTATTAAAACAAATTCCTTTTTTGAAGAAGATCATTGGGTAAAACACTCAACTACATCTGTTCAAAGTTCAGTTCATTTTTTATTACTAAATTAGCATTACAAGAATGAAACTATTTCTTACGTCCATATTACTAATTTTAAGTACTCAATTATTTTCCCAAACGAAGTATGAGCATTTTGATAGTATTGTAAATAATACGATGCTTGAGCATGAATGTGATTATTCCGATGATGACTGTTATGCCGAAATAAAGAAAGCAAGAGAGGAAATTAATATTAGTGCGTTACCATTTTATGTTTATCAAAAGTATATGCATATGATTGGTGACGAGTTGTTTCCGTACCAAAAAGAAATTGATGAAATTTGCTATCGTCTCAATATAACAATCTTGGATCAAACTATCTATTGTATGGTAGACGATTCGAGCCCACTGGATTATTGCTATAATAAATATCTCACTAAAGATTTGAAGAGGCGACGAGGCAAGGACATATTAGATTCAATTCATGTTAAAGCAATTCGTTTGCATCTTACTAATTACCCTAAAAGACCATTAAACGTGCCAGAACAACTCCTACCTTTTGATTTTAGCAAATACCACCAGGCACCTTATTGCAAAAAATATAATCATAAAAACAAAGACACTTTGTTTTTACCTTCAAATATTACATATAAGGAAAAGGCCTACACTTACAATGGTAAAAACTTTCAAACAAAAGAATCTTTTTGGATAAAGGCATTGGTGAACAAAAACAATAGCATTGAGAAAATAAGTATAATATCTCGGTCACAAAGAGAAGACACAACCCTAAACGGAAATATCCTAAAAATAGAAACTCTCTTAAAAGAAGCCTTTATCAATAGATATCCAAAGTGGAAATCTGCTAAATTTCTAGGAGAAAATGTGAAAGAGGAAATATTTATTCCTTTTACACTAATCCAACACAACTCCAAGTTAGATTAACTCAATCCAGTAATCACACCATTAGCATCAATGTCCATTCCTTCTGAAGCGGGTACAGCTGGCAAGCCGGGCATACGCATCATATTTCCTAAGATTGGAATAACAAAGCCAGCTCCTGCCGCAAATTCAAACTCGCGCACATTCACTTCAAAACCTTCTGGGCGACCCACCAACTTGTCATTATCGCTTAACGACTTCTGCGTTTTTGCCATACAAACGGGCAATGCATCGTAACCTAAATCTTTAATCGTTTTTAGCTGACGGCGTGCCTTCGCCGAGTAATTTACCTCGCTCGCCCCGTAAATTTTTGTGGCAATCGTTTTAATCTTTTCTTCAACACTTAAGTTCCAATCATACAGTTTTTCAAATTTATTTACACCGCTTTCAATCACTTCAACAACAGCTTGTGCTAGCTCTTTTGTTCCTTCACCCCCTTTTGAGAAGCCATAAGACACAACAGCTTTCACACCCATTTTAGCACATTCCTCTTGCACCAATTTAATCTCTTCCTCAGTATCCGCTGGGAAATGATTAATAGCAACAACTGGTGTTAAATTATAATGCTTCGCATTTTCGATATGCTTCGCCAAGTTGGCAAAACCTGCTTTTACTTTTTCAATACTAGGCGTATTGTACTCTTCTTTCTTAGCTCCACCATGATGACGTAGCGCTCGAATAGTAGCCACTAATACAAATGCTTCAGGCTTTATGCCGGCATAACCGCATTTAATATTCAAGAACTTCTCTGCCCCTAAATCTGCACCAAAACCAGCCTCCGTAACCACATAGTCTCCAAGGCTCAATCCCATTTTTGTAGCTAGGATAGTATTCGTTCCTTGTGCAATATTGGCAAATGGTCCGCCATGAATAATGGCAGGATTACCTTCTAATGTTTGCACTAAATTAGGCTGAATAGCATCTTTTAATAAGATAGCCATCGCAGCTTCTGCTTTTAAATCTCTTGCGTATACAGGTTTCTTTTCATAAGTGTAACCAATGAATATATTTCCTAAGCGCTCTTTTAAATCTTCAATGTTTTTAGCCATACAAAGGATAGCCATGACTTCAGAAGCTGGTGTAATATTAAATCCATCTTCACGTGGTACACCTTGCATGGTTCCGCCTAATCCGATAATTGTATTACGCAATGCACGATCATTCATATCCATTACACGCTTCCATACAATGGTTCTTGGGTCTATGCTCAAAGAGCGTGTTTTACTTTGAATATTATTATCAATCAATGCAGATAGTAAATTATTCGCTTTCTCCACCGCTGAAAAATCACCTGTAAAATGAAGATTAATATCTTCCATTGGAATTACTTGAGAGTAACCGCCACCAGCAGCACCTCCTTTGATACCAAATACAGGACCCAAACTAGGCTCACGTAATACAACAACGGCTTTCTTACCAATTTTATTCAAGCCTTCATTTAAACCTATAGATACCGTTGTCTTTCCTTCACCAGCGGGTGTAGGATTTACAGCAGATACCAAGATAAGTTTGGACTGCTTTACCTTCTCATCATCAATCAAGCTCAATGGAAGCTTGGCTTTGTTCTGCCCATAATAATATAAATGCTCTTCGCCTACTCCGAGATGCGCAGCTACTTCCTTAATATGTTTTGGTTTTGCACTTTGTGCTATTTCTAAATCTGTTGGAAAACTCATATTTTTTTAATTGGTTTTTATTGTTATAATTCTGGCTTCGACAGGATCAACCTGACACCATTATTGTAGAGTTGTAAATATAATAGAAATGAACAAACTATATTTAAAGAATGAACGTCTTTTCAGCATGCGGTATTTTTAGTTCTTATTATATTCTTGATTAGTAAAAATTTATTAACACAAAAAGCTAATTATAAAAATGAAATAGGCTTTAGTTTCTTTAGCATGCAATATGCCACAGCACCATCTACAGCAGGAAACTGTGCTCGCTTACAACCACTAATACAAGTAGGAATAAAGAACCTCAACTGTTTTAGACAGGCTGAATATTATACATCACCAGCCCTGTTTTATAAAACTAGTACATACAATTTTACATATTCCGCTTGGGTTAATCCTAATCTGTCGCATACCATTCCGCCAGAGGGGGTTTATATTTTAACAACCAATCAAATGAATTTAGTCTCAAATGCACAATGTGTCATGCATCCTACACATGGGCAATCTTATGGTAATCCGCTGCAACATGCAGGTGCTGGATTATATGTGGGTACAAATAGTGTTTTTGTACTTGAACATTCAGACAATTATATTAAAACGGCTTTGGTTTACGCTGCAGCACTTACAGGTTGGCATTTATACACCATTGTTTATGACAACAAAATTCCTCAACTTTATATTGATGGACAATATGTAAAAACAGGTGTTGGAGATACGCGCAATGTTTATCCCTCAATAGGCTATGATAATAATACAATAGCCAATTATGCCAACTCTGGCTTTGGTGCAGGCTTTAATGGTATTAGTCAAAACACAACGCAGTACTTTGATGGCAAATCAGATGAGTTGTCTTTTTGGAATAGAAAATTGAGTGCCAATGAGATTAACCAAATGTATAATATAACTTCTGCACCATTATTGCCTGCCGTAACATGGTCTACTGGAGATACATCACAAAGTATAATAGTTTCGCCAAATATTGATACCACATATTATGCTTACTCAAGTAATGGATGTGTAGATAGTATTCATATTACAGTTTATCAACCAACATCTTTTACCATCAATCAAAGCATTTGTCAACCAGCCAATTATCTTGGTTATAGTACACAGGCACTTATATTGATACTTTAGTCAATGCCAATGGTTGCGACTCTATTCGTACATTAAATTTAATTGTAAATCCAAGTTCGACCCTAACATTAAATGAAACAATCTGTGAGCCATCTACTTATTTGGGTTATAATACATCGGGTACGTATATAGATACATTTATAAATACTACTGGTTGTGATTCCATAAGAACGCTAAACCTAACCGTCCACCCTAAAACATTTAGCACCATCAATCAAACGATCTGCCAACCCAATACATATTTGGGCTATGGCTCCACAGGTATATACATTGATACATTTACTAATGCGAATGGTTGCGATTCAATAAGAACGCTAAACCTAACTGTTAACCCTAAAACATTTAGCACCATCAACCAAACAATATGCCAAACCAATGCATATTTGGGCTATAATTCTACCGGAACATTTATTGATACTTTGGTCAATGCTAATGGTTGCGACTCTATTCGCACCTTACAGTTAGTTGTGCATCCTATAACGTATAGCACCATAGACCAAATCATTTGCCAACCGGCCAATTATCTTGGTTATAGCGCAACTGGTACTTATATAGATACTTTGCTTAATGCTAATGGATGCGACTCGGTTCGTACCTTGAATTTAACCGTAAATCCAATGACTTTTTCAACCATAAATCAAACGATCTGTGAGCCGGTATCATTCCTTGGTTATAATACTACAGGTATTTATATTGATACATTTGTTAATTCAAATGGTTGTGATTCTGTTCGTACTTTAAATTTAATTGTCAACCCTATTACGTACACAACCATAAATCAAACGGTATGACAACCAAATATCTTTCTTGGCTATAGTAACACCGGTACCTACCTCGATACCTTTGTAAATAGTAATGGCTGCGATAGTATTCGCACGCTAAATTTAATCGTAAATCCTATTACTTATAAGCATACAGATACTACTATTTGTGCACCCAATAATGTGTACGGCTACACTCAAACAGGAATTTATGCCGATACTTTAAATAACGCCAATGGTTGTGATAGCGTGCGCACCTTAAATCTTACCGTGAATGAAATGACTGATACGATTATTTTTCAGGAAATATGTGCAGACGCAACTTTCTTAGGTTACAATACTACTGGAACTTTTATAGATATTTTTACCAATGCAAATGGTTGCGATAGTGCGCGCACCATCAATCTAATTGTACATCCCTTGTATTTTACCGATACAACAATATATCGCTGCCAAGGTGAAGAATATTTTTGCGATGGAGCATTGCAAACAGCCAATGGCGTTTATTGGGATAGTACAATATCCATCTATGGGTGTGCCTCTATTACAAAAACAACACTTGTTTTCTTAGAGAATAAAAAACCCTACTTAGGACCTAATCAAGAAATATGTGCAGGAGAAAATGTGCGGTTAACTCCTGGCGGGTTTAATTATTATCTCTGGAATGATGGCGATACCAACGAAATAAAATATGTAAATCAAAGCGGTGAATACATAATTCGTGTGGCAAATAATATTGGTTGTTTTGCTTATGATACAATAAATATTACTGTAAATGCTAAACCAATCATAGCGATTGATTATAGCCAAAGTGAAATATGTATGGGAGATGCTATATTGTTAAAATCTACCGGCGCTCAACATTATGCATGGTATTTACCACGGCTATCACCATCAATTATAAGCTCTAATGATTCCCTTTATCATATACCCAAAACTATAAGTGAAGTAGTACGAGTGGTAGGTTGGAGTAATGAAAATTGTAGCGACACATTAGAAATTACGCTGCGTAGCATTAACTGTTGCGGATCTATAATCATACCCAATGCTTTCTCACCTAATAATGATAATCTCAATGATGCATTTGGCTTAATAGCTAACCCGAAAATTGAAAATATGGAACTAGCTATATTTAATCGTTGGGGGCAGAGAGTATTTGTAACGAATAATTTTAATGAGAAGTGGGATGGCCTATTCAACAACGTACCTTGCGAAATTGGGGTCTATTATTATTTAATTCAAGTGAAATGCTATTCTGAAAAAACGACCAAAACTTATAAAGGAGAAATAAATTTATTGAGGTAGAACGATTAAAGCAAGCGCCAGTTCTCCCAAATAATTTTTACATCATGCCATGGACTATAGTTTTTAGCATACATCCAATTGAGGTGCTCAACATTTTCAGTAGGAACAAAGAAGCCTTTTATCTGAGTATACACAGGAAATAAATGCGTTTTTAATTCAGGGAATTGCGAATCGTCATAACCAACAAAGGTTCTGTCGCCTTCAAGAATTAAAATGCAATAGCGCAAGTAATTGCGCTTGTCTTTGGTAAACCAAATCAGTATTGGGCTCAACAAAAGAAAAAATAAAGAGAAGCACAAATCAACCACACGTTTATTTCTTCGAGAAGAAGCAGAGGTTATGTTGTAAATCATTTCTGTAGTGTATAAATCACCAGCGGTATTCTTTGAGTTACTTCCTATTATACTGTCCGTTCCAAAGCTGTGTATTTTAAAATCATAGTTATGCCCTAAGTGCATCATTTGTTTAATAATTTCTTTAAACGAAAGATGATGTTGAGAGAAAATAATTTCACCAGCACCGTAAAGCTTGCTAATTGGTTTTAGTTTGTCAATATTCGAAATTTGATAATTATATTTTTCTGCTGTCGGACTAACTACACCAGCTATATTTTTATGAATACCTGCTCGATCTATCAATGATTTAATCTCATCTTCTTCATCGGCATGACCTATAATGATTGTTTTTTTGTTTAGTTGGTCTTCGCCTGCAACACTCTTTACGCCCAAGCGCTGTAATACATAGCGCGAGAATAGAATAGCCAAGGTGCCTGTTAAAGCTCCCAAGACAGTAATGCCGCGTGAAAAACGGAAACCCTCAGGAAGCAATGCGTAGATGCTTAATATGATAATGCTACCAACGAGCATGCCGCGCAATACGCGAGCTGCTTTGTATGGTTTGTCATAACCACCGCTGAAAAATATAGAGCCAATCCAACTTAATAAATAAGTAAAAAAGAAAATGAGTAGTAGTGTGAATTTATATTCCGTGTCAGGTTTTACATAAGCTTGCCATAACGAAAGCATGGTCCATAATGAGCCCAATAAAATACCTGCATCTAAAATGGGTAGCGATAATATTGAAAATAAATTTCTAAAGAAAGCGAGCACTGCACGGAAATAAATGGCAAGTGTTATTAGGAAAACGTACAAGCCTTTTTTACCTGATGTGAAATTCTTTTTAGCAAAAATAATCATGGCTTTATAGAACATGCGTACGTAGTTCATGCTGCCTTTCTTGGTGCTTTCGCCTTTGTAATGAATGACCGTCGTTTCGGGAAAGTAAATGTTTTTATAACCTGCTTTATTAATTTGATAACTCAAATCAATATCCTCGCCATACATAAAATAGGTTTCGTCAAAACTGCCTACTTCGTCTATTACTTTTTTGCGACAAAGCATAAAACAGCCAACAAGTACATCTACTTCATTGGTTTCGTTTTCGGCTAAGTAGCCTAGGTGGTATTTATTAAACCGCTTTGAGTTTTTAAATAATGAACTTAAACCACTAATCTTACAGAACGCCACCCAAGCACTTGGAAAACCACGCTTGCTTTCGGGTAAGAAAATGCCTTTGCCATCAATTAATTTAGGTCCCAATGCGCCTACTTTTTCATTGGCTTCCATATAAGCCACACATTTTTCTAAGCAGTCTTCCTCCAGAATAGTATCCGGATTGAGGTATAAAATGTATTTGCCTTTGGCCACTTTGACCGCTTGGTTATTGGCTTTGGCAAAACCAATATTATTTGTGTTAGCAATCAGCTTTACCCCTGAAAACTTGCTTCGTACCATTTCTACACTGCCGTCTTGGGAGTTATTGTCCACTACAAATACTTCTGCGGATAGCTTGGCACAGGCGCGTTCAACGGATAATAAGCAATGCTCTAAGAAGTGCTTTACGTTGTAGTTTACAATTATGATGCTTAATGTTTCCAAGGAATAATTAGTGGGTATATTTGTGCTTGTCTGAGTTGTCAGGTTGAGCTTGTCGAAACCGATTACCATTTAATTGAAGCATTTCGACAAGCTCAATGTGACAGATATTAGATTAAACAAAAGTAATAGAATTATTTATGAATGAAGAACTGAAAAACACCCTTTTGCGAGCTATTCACGCCGGTGCGGATCAGTTGAAGTTGTATTTCGATGGTGTGTTTGAAATAAAAAGCAAGGATACCCTCAATAATTTGGTTACGGAAGTTGATAAAAAGAGTGAAGACGCCATTATTGATGTGATCCGTTCTGAGTATCCCGAGCATTTTATTTTAAGTGAAGAAGTGGGCGAGTTAAGCACCGAGTCTAATTATAAGTGGATTATTGATCCAATTGATGGGACGGTCAATTTTGCCCATGGTATACCTATTTGTTGTGTGAGTATTGGATTGGAAAAGGATGGTAAGCTTTTGATGGGTGCTGTTTTTAACCCATTTATGAATGAGATGTTCTTTGCCGAAAAAGGGAAAGGCGCTTTTTTAAATAATAAACCGCTCAAAGTAAGTGAGAATAAGAATGTAAAAGCAGCTTGCTTGGTTACAGGATTTCCCTATCGTTGGGTAGAAGTTGGTACTGATCCGATTGCTGTTTTTGAACGATTTATAAGAATGGGCTTACCGGTGAGACGATTGGGTAGTGCAGCGATTGATTTATGTTGGGTTGCCGCGGGGCGTTTTGATGGTTTTTGGGAATATAATCTCAATCCATGGGATATTGCAGCGGGCTATTTAATTATTGAAGAAGCTGGAGGCAAGGTTACTAATTTTAATGGTGATCCTTATTCAGTTTATGATAAACAAACCTTAGCAACCAATGGGAGTATTCATGATGAAATGATTAAGGTGATTAATGAGTAAACTATTTTATTTCCCCCGCTGGCGGGGGATTAAAGGGGGTGGAAATTACATTTAGAATATGGAAAAGATAGATTTTGTAAAAGAGTGGCAAGAGTTAGAGCTTAGGCTTATTAATCAGTTTGGCAAAAAACCTGACCTACAGGCGATACTTTTTTTAATTGGGATGAACGAAGTGGGTTTTTCGGAAGAGAAAAAATTTACCAAAGAACAAAAGCAAGATTTAATGCATGTAGCAACTTGTGTATTATTGTCTCAAGAAGATTATTATTTATTTGATCATAATGATGAAGAAGGCTGGCCGCATTATGTGCTCACCAAGCCATTACCTGAATATGATTTGTTGCAACAAGAACTTTGGTTGAAGAAGTTGGTGGTTAAGTATTTTGAGAAGAATTAGTGTAGCCTTCCCCAAATTAGGACAGTGCTAAATTCGACAAAATTGGATTGCTAGCCTCGGAAAAAGTGTCAAATTTTAATTTGATACTTTTTCTGAGGAAAAATTCTCGAGGGCTTTTGTCTCCTAATGATTTGTGCG
>CALIIL010000075.1 GCA_938017685.1 uncultured Chitinophagaceae bacterium | reverse complement strand
GCATCTGTGATATATACAAAGTCATTTATTCTAAAACCCAATACAGGCATTTTATAATGCCATACAAGTATGGGCTGTAATGTTATATCACCAATAGTAAAAGCTTCTTTTTCCGAAATGACAAATTCATTGACAGAAGGTACTCCAGGATATTTATTAGCTGCAAATACGTAAGGAAATTCACTTTTAATGACCTCCCATGTAAATGCAGTAGCATAAATATCCATAGGCTTTTGTTGCAAATAATTAAAAGCTCGGATGTCATCCATGCCTGCTAAGTGATCCTTGTGCGAATGTGTAAACACAACAGCATCCAGCTGCTGTACTTTTTCACGCAACATTTGTTGTCTAAAATCTGGACCGGTATCAATAACAACCGTGGTCGTATCCGACTCGATTAATAAAGAAGTACGGAGGCGATTATCTTTTTTATTACCCGATGTACAAACAGCGCAATCACAACCAATAATTGGAACGCCTTGAGATGTGCCTGTACCGAGGAATGTAAATTTCATCATTTGCCTTGTTCGAAACTACATCATGCTATGATTTTGGATGCGCTTTCTTATGAATATTTTTCAGTTTTTCAATAGAGTTATGTGTATAAACTTGCGTTGCCGCCAGGCTAGCGTGCCCCAAAAGCTCCTTCACGGCATTTAATTCGGCACCATTATTAAGTAAGTGCGTGGCAAATGTGTGTCTTAGTATATGCGGACTGCGCTTGCTTAAGGTCGTAAACTGACCTAAATATTTTGTAACGACATTATATACATATTTGGGATAAAGTGCTTTACCTGATGGTAACACTAATAAATTATCTGATTGTAAATCTTTGACTTCTAAGCGCAGTGGCAAGTACGATTTTATACTTTCGGTTAGTTCGTGTGATATTGGAATAATACGTTCTTTATTGCCCTTACCTAATACTTGTAATTGCCGCTGCTTTAAATCAACTCTATTTAATTTAAGATTGATCAACTCGCTTTTCCGCATGCCGGTTTGATACAATATTTCTAATATCAACCAATTGGTTTGGCCTTTTACATCTTCGCCAAATTCTGACTGCTTGAGCAAGGCTTGAATTTCTGTTTCTTTGACAAAAACCGGTAAGCGTTTTTTTGTTTTTGGGGAAATTATTTTTGCCGTAGGCGATTGCTTAATTTGACCGAGGCGATGTAAGTATTTATAAAAAGACTTGAGGGTTGATATCTTTCGATTAATGGTTTTGCTCTCAATCCCTTCTTGTTTCATTTGAGCCAGCCAAGAACGAATATGAATGTGCGTGGCTGTTTCAATCTGTTTTAGTTCAAATTGCTCCAATAAAAAATCTCCAAACTGATTCAGGTCTTTTTGATAGGCCAGAACCGTATTTGGAGAATATCTCTTCTCAAATTTGAGGTATGCTATGAATTGTTCTATAAACAAGGAATTGGGTTTAATACCTTAAAGGTACTATTTCCCTGGAATTTTCCCTTGCTCTAACTTCTGCGAATAGATAGCTTTTAATACTAACTCTCTACGCTTAACAGAAGGTTTCGTAAAATGCTTACGTCTACGCAAGTTCTTGATTAACTGTGTACGATCCGCTTTTTTCTTGAATTTCTTAAGCGCTCTGTCAATGCTTTCGCAATCTTTTGAATCTATTAATAACATATATATTGTTCCCCTTTAATAATTGTGGAGTGCAAATGTATGTTTTTCTTCAAATTTTGACAAATTTTATATTTTAATTTATACGAAGCTTCTCGCTTAATATTATCAATCTAATAAATCATTACAATTTAACCCACTTAGCCCAATAATAGCGGTCTTCCTTGTCTTTAGCTTTGATCATATAGGTTCCCTTGGCTATGCTACTTATATCAATAAAGCCATTAAAACGAGCCGACCTTATCACACTTCCTTGCATATTATACAAGGAATAAGTTGCAATCTCTTGGCCTTGGATGTATAACTTATCTATTGCTGGATTCGGATAAACAACCAAGCTATTGTAGACTGGTAACTTTTTAAACTGGTTTGAGACTGGTATATAATTCGGTTGCACATTGCCGTTCTTATCTAGCTTAGTGTAGTAAATATCTAATGAATAATAACCGTTGGGGTATATAGAGTTATCACTTCTTACTGCCATAATAACGCAGCCACTATCGGCAGTGGCGCTTACACATGTAAGCTCATAAGAAGCATCGCCGCCAACAAGTTTATTCCATTTAACCGTACCATTTGTATCAGCACAAGTAACATAAATACTGGAAGTATCTGATGGACCATTACCCGTAGTATGTGAATAACTGGTGTTAAATGCCATGTAACAGTAAGTAGGATATTTGGCATCTGCGAAGTTATTGTTTTCTATAGGCGGCAGAAATAAATAACTAACAGCTTGTGGAATTTGGTCTATTACTACAGAATCTAAAGTGCAAGAAGTAGGGCTATAATTAATTGAATATATTGTATTATACATTTTAGTCAGATTAGGGTCATAGGTATTGATCATTGTACCCAACTGAAAATAGCGATTGCCAAACTTAAACAAACGAGAGGCACTATTAGGATGTACTTTAAAGGAATCTAACGGAAATTGAAATTCAAAATGGAGGACATCGAGGTTGGTGTCTATGTATGAAAGCCGACTAGGCGATGCTCCTAAATAATAATTATTGGGCAATTCTATTAAAGCACTTAAGAATGGTCGGTTAATGTTATTGTCTAAATTAACATTCTTTATTAAGCCAGATTGGCCATTATACTCCACAATCCGTGGCTTAGACGCAGTAGTATTGGGCTTACCAAATGAAGCGCGTAATACAATATTTCCATTGTCTTTAATGATAAAATCAGGGTATACTTTAAAGAGTTCTTCTTGGTTTAATATGGAGTCTTGCAAGGGTGTCTTACTAATCAAATTCAAGTTTTTATCCAATTTATAAAGTGTAAGTAATAATTTTTGGTTCCAATCAGCAAATATTGTTGGATTAAAAGGCAAATCAAATCGTTGATCAACAAAGTACAAATAACCATCCTTCAATACCAGATGTTGACCAAGGAAATTAACTACATGATCTTCGTTTGGCTTGGTTTTTATAAGAAACTCATTGGTAGTATAATTGTTTTTATCAATTCGAATAATTTTACCAACGGCAGAGTCTGACTGTGCAAGCCATTGGTTATATAATACCGTATCCATAAAAGAATATGGAAAAGTAAAAGGGTCAAAATAATAGTAGCTTTTCTGAGTAAACTCTAAATAAACGAAAACATCAGGCTCTACTTCTATAAGTGAAGTACTTGATTCGCGCAAGGTATCATTCTGTAATGGTGAGAATGCTTGCCCAAAAGCAACAAAAGAAAATACTGAAAAGTAAATGGTTATTAAAACTTGTTTCATACTGTTTTTTTTTAAAAGTAAACTAAACTCGTCAATGCTATTGACGAGTTTAGTTTGTTCATTATTTTTAGTAAGTGTAGAGGGCACCTTTAGCAAAGATAACTTGTGGTATAAAATGTACTACGGGGGGCAAAGCCTAATCCTGCAGGTATTACCTGTTTAAAATAGATTGAAACATCTTTTATCTTTTAAATCCTTCGTTAAGTAAATAGGGAGTTTTTCAAGAGCAAACGCCCTATTTACGAACCTTATCTAGCTAAACGACCTTATCAAAACCCTTTTTACCTCAGCTTTTTCAATTTTAGCTTTAGATAGTGCATCAATATTAAGTTGGCTTGTTACAAAACTTTGTGCACTAGAACAATATTAGAAATCAAACATCTGTGTATTGTGTAATTTTTCATAAAATGTTATATATCACTAGCGCATACCTTAAATTTGTAAGTCCAGTGAAAAATTTAATAATTTTCTGTTCATTCTTGATGCTAGCATTCACAGCTTGTAAGAAATATCAAGACCCAGATCCACAGACTGATCCACGGATACAAGACCTGTATTGTAATGACCCAAGTGCCATTAATTATAATTGGAACTTTCCCGGCATACCGGATAATAGCACATGCTTCTACCCTACGGATGTATTTGAAGGGAATTATACTTATTACGACTCAACCATAAATGATGATTTTGACGTCTTGGCGGTGGATACATTTAACATTAGCCTCGTAAAGGTTGATACGGTGCGTATGACCATGAGTGGTTTTTGTGCAGGATCACCACTCAGTGTGACCGCCGATCAATATCTTAAACTAGTTATTGATTCATTGCAAGGCGATGGTCAACAATTGTGCCTTACAACAGACACTATCATTGGCGGTGGTAAAAAAATAACCGTATTGGATACAACCAATATTACATTTTCGTATACTATTGACGATGGAACAGCTAACACCATGCACAAAGGAACGGCCATAAAAAATTAAAGATGTTTACAGGAATAATAAAGAAGCTTGGGCAAGTAGTAAAGAATGAATTAAAGGAAGAAAAGTTATTTCTTACAGTAGAAACGCCTTTTTTATCTGAACTAAAAATTGATCAATCAGTTGCTCATAATGGTATATGCCTTACCGTTGCAGAAAAAACAGACACAAACTACACCGTATGCGCCGTGCATGAAACAATTGAAAAAACAACTATTGCTTCTTGGCAAGCCGGACAAAAAATAAATCTGGAACGTGGTATGATTGCCGGAGCAAGATTAGACGGTCATATTGTTCAAGGGCATGTAGATACAACTGGATTATGCATAAGTGCCAAAGAAGAAAACGGCAATTGGCAATATCGATTTTCATATCCCGAAGCCTTTGCCAACTTAATTATTGAGAAAGGATCAATCGTAATCAATGGCGTAAGCTTGACTTGTTATAATTTAAATGACAATGAATTTGAAGTAACCATTATCCCCTATACTTATGAGCATACTACTTTTCATGACTTAAAGGCAGGTGATAAAATTAATCTTGAGTTTGATGTATTGGGCAAATACTTGCAACGTCACATCTCTTTGTCTAAATAATACATTTTAAAGGCCGTTCCTTTTTTTCGATAAACCACAGTATGCATAATGCGCGTAATCATTTCAAATACGCCCGGTCTTATACCATACGCTTTCGGATTAAAATCATAAATATCTTCTAATGCTACAACCCGTATCGTTTGATCTGCTTCATTTTTTTCAAAGGCAATATTTACACGACCTACAATAATACTATACTTCGTTGGATAGGTAGGCACGCTGTACCAATAACGGTTACCCACTTTCTCCAGGAACTCAACCTTCTTCTTTTTTAACAGACTGCGCTTACTAATAATCTGAGAGAGCTCTTGTACCACACCCTTTGAAAAAACAAAATCTTTGCCTGCTCCATCAATAAAATGACGTCGTAAGGCTTTGGTCACTTTTTTATCAACGGCATTAATTTGAGCAACATCATAGACCAATTTATATTGCTTAAAGTCTATTTGCGCATGGAGCATAATATGCCCACACAGAAATAATACAACAAGTAAAGATGGTTTCAAGTAATAAAAGTAACACGCTTAAGTCAATTCCAAAACGGTAATCTCAGGTAATATCCCAACACGTCCTGGATAGCCTAAAAAACCAAAGCCTCTATTGACATATAAGAACTGCTTACCTTCTTGATATAAGCCTGCCCACTGCTTATACATATATTGCACCGGGCTCCATTTAAGCCAAGGCAAATCAATCCCAAACTGCATGCCATGTGTATGCCCGCTCAAGGTCAATGCAATGTCGCCAAAAGCTGTGCGCACCTCCGCGTCCCAATGAGAAGGATCGTGCGATAGCAATATCTTAAAGGGCACATCAGCTGCTCCACGATAGGCTTTGGATAAATCACCATAGGAATGAAAGCCTTTAGCACTAGTATTTTCAACACCAATAATGGCTATTTGCTCTCCATCTTTGTCAAGACTTATATGTTCATTTAATAACAAATTCCAGCCCATTTTTTTGTGAACCGCCTTCAACTGATCTAAATTTTGTGACTTTGCCTCATCAGAACCCCAGCTGATGTAATCGCCATAATCATGATTTCCTAAAATACTATAGATGCCCGTTTTGGCTTTAAGCTTATTGAATACAGAAATGTAATCGTCCATCTCGTTGGCACGATTATTAACCAAATCTCCTGTAAAAAATATAAGATCAGGCTGTTGATCATTAATGAGTTGCACGCCACGGGCTACCGCTTCTGTATTATTAAAACTCCCGCTATGAATGTCAGAAATATGTACAATTTTCAATCCTTTAAAAGCGGCTGGCAAATGTTCAAAAGCTATTTGCATACGCTTAATATTATAGCGGTAACGATTAGCCATGCCATATATAAATGTTCCTAAGGTTAGCCCACCAAAAAGTATAGCTGCTTTTTGCATAAACACTTTACGCGTCATTCCTTTTTGCACTAACTGAGGCATTTCTTCTTTTGAAAAGAACAAACTACTTATCCAACTGAAAAAACGAACAGCATCATCAATAAAGAGGAAAAGAAAGATCAATGCCTTCATGAGTAAGAAACCCATAAAGAATACTGCACCAATATTCATCACTAACTTATTAGTAGGCACTGTACCGCGCATACTTGGCATCATAAAGAAGAATACAAACCATGTAATGGTAAGCACGGCATAAATAGTTAGAGCGGTATACTTAACCGCTGGGCTAGCATTACTAACCATATATAATAAAGAAGAAATAGTATAATACTCAAATAGAGCTAATACTAATAGGGCAATTACAAACATCATAGGGCCGCCGCGCTTCATTTTAAAACTTGATGAAATGATTAATTTGTTCGTCTATTAAGTTGATTGTTTCTTCTTTAATAAACACGCCATTTTCTAATTCTTTATCAACGGCAGCTAGTGGCACTTTAATACGGCTAACATCAACCTTAAGATAATGAAACATATTGCTCATCATATCCAAACCTCGTAAATTACCAGATCGCCCAGTAGCCAAACCTGTAAGCATCACTTTCTTACCATGCCAGCACTTCGCCATTTGGCACATATCAATCATTAACTTCATAATGCCAGGAAATGTACCATTATACTCCGGCACGACAAACACAAACTTCTCTGTTGGGATCAAATACTTACTCTCTATTAATTCGAACTTATCATTGCGCTTAGTCATATCAATTTCTTCCAAGGATAAGAGCTGCGCATCAATTCCTTTTTGCTTAAAATATTCTTGATAATTCTGAGCAACTAACATGCTATTGCTTCCCGCCCGATTCGTACAAGCTATAATGGTATACATAATCCATCAAAGGTAGCTGAAAACACAAATGGGAACAATTGATATTACAATGCTTTAATAAGATTCTACTATATCTATTTCTATAATTTCGCCCGCCTCACGCTCATCGCGCCATATGTATGGGTCAATGCTTAGCACAATATTACTTAATGGAATATCGGATTCTTTAAAAAATTGTCGCACCGCATTTATTCTCGCTAAGCACTCATTAATATAGACTTGAGCCAAGGTATCCGAATCACTATCGCCATAATAATGATAAGCTTGTAATAATATCTGCACATCAGCACTATCGGCGGACCAAGCCTGCCATTGTGCTGCTACCTTTTTCGCTTCGCGCATAGACAACGAATCTAGCATCATGCTTGTTGTATCGACCACCCAATTATTAGAATATAAGGTATCAATGAGGTTCGGTTCTCGTAACCTTATGTTGTTGTAATAATTATCTGGGAAGGTATCCTTTCTTAAATCTAGGATTTTATAATAGGGTCTGTAGGTAGGTACACGCACCTCCATTAAATATTGCTTGCCAATATGTAACGCATGGGTAAAACTAGCATCCCCTGCATTAGACAAATCACTATTAATGAGTTTCTCCTGCGGCCATGAGTAAAATTTAATACGCTCTTTCTTTAGTTTGACATTCGTATACTTATCACTTACTATACCTTTAACCACCAAGGTTGGGATAGGCTGTATCCCTTTGTATAAATCAAAACTATAAATATCAAGCTTGCCTCTAGTGCCTGTTCGCTCGCTTGCTAAATAACCTTTAGTACCCTTGGCATTGACTACAATACTGCCATCAAAATTTGATGAGTTTATTGGACTACCCAAGTTGCTCACTTTATGCCAGGTGGTATCACTTATTTTTCTACTAATAAATAAATCCGAACTACCTAAAGTTGGGTGGCCATTACTGGCAAAATATAAAGTCTCATTATCCGGGTGAATGAAAGGAGCCGTTTCATCTCCACTGGTATTAATCGTAGAACCTAAATTAACGGGCTTAGACCACAGCCCATCTTTATTAAAATGAGACACATAAATGTCTTTGCCGCCAAAACCACCTTCGCGCTCACTTACAAAATACAAATCTTTATTGTTACTACTCAAGCAAGGTTGCCCTTCGTAAGCCACTGTATTTATTGTAAAACCAAAGTACTGCGGCGAGCTCCAGGTATAACCTTCATTATTAAATTCTTTATAGCAAAAAGCTAAGTCACAGCCACCACCTTCAATACCATTCTTAGAGCGCATATCACAACGAGTAAAAAATAAATAATTACCATCGGCACTGAGCTTAGCGGCACCATCTGGGAAAGATGTATTGGGCGGATAACCCAAGTTCTTAGCTTTACCCCACGTGCCATTGCTGTCTTTATTCGCTATGAAAAAATCTTCATTCGCACCGCCTACTCGTCTGGTAAAAACCATCGTTTCACCATCTAAAGAAAGCGCCGGCAAGTACTCACTTTCGGTACTATTAATACTATCGCCTAGATTATCTAACACCACATTATAACGCGGTGTTTTAAGCTCGTACTTCTGCAAGAGATATGAGCTTTTAAGACTACTTACTTTTGTTTTCTGTTTTTTATTGGAAGTGTTATTCCCTAATTTATCCAAGATAAAAACAGCCAACACATTATCTTTTCTAAAGGACATTTTTTGCGCTAAGAACATCAATGGGTCAAATGCTTTTTCAACATCCGAATTAACAGCCCGCGTTACATAATTGCGCACCGCCTCTTCATTATTTAATTGATAGCTCACCTCCGCCAAGCGCACCAATACTTTTATATTATTGGGTTGAAAAGGCAAGGCATCTAAATAGCACTTCTGCGCTTTGGCAAAACTGCGTTTCTTCAACAATTTTTCACATTGTGAAATTTCATCATCCATATTGAGCGAAGCTTGGCTATATATTAGGCTCGTGGCACAGCATAATAGGAGGAGACAAACAATATGTTTCGAATAGGAAAAAAGCATGCGTTGATTGAGGCGTAAATTTAGAACAAAAAAGCCAAGCACATCGTATTAAGGTTTGCAGCTTTTTTTGTAACTTTAGGGAGAATACAGCATGAACAACAATCTAAACATATCAATACCAACACCTTGCCATGAAAATTGGGAAGCCATGAGCCCGCGCGAACAAGGAAAGTATTGTGGCGTATGCAGCACAACAGTAGTTGACTTTTCAAGTATGGATTACCAACAAGTACTAAACTATTTAAGTAATAAACAAGGACGTATTTGTGGCAGATTATCAAGTAATCAAATAGCCATACCACAATCAAGATTTGAGCAACTTAGTTCAAAAATGAAGTATTTTGTTTTTGCACTCGGTTTTGTATTTTTTGGTTTTAGTAGTGAGATGGCTTTCTCTCAGACTAATATTACAGATACTACGCAAACTCAAAACAACTATGGCAGTATTTCAGGAAAAGTGATTGATGCACAAGGTAAACCTTTGGATTATGCTGCAGTAAGAGTATTACAAGGAGGACTAATAAAAGGCGGTAGCTATACAGATGAAAATGGAAATTATTTAATTAAAGGTTTAAAAACAGGCAAATACAATATTAAAGTAAGCTATGTTGGATATCCAGATGTTATCTTAATAGATGTTCGTGTAAAGCAAGAAAAAACGTACAGACGGAATATCACATTAAAAAAAGATAAAAATCGTAAGTTGATGTGGGTTGGATTAATAGCTGACAAAGTTATTGACACTCAAAACCCAGGTCAAGATATTAAAAGCAAAGACCAAATCAGAACAATACTAGGCGGAGAATGAGTAATAAACTAAACATATCCATACCAACAACTTGCCATGAAAATTGGGAAGACATGAGCCCACGCGAACAAGGGAAGTATTGTGGAGTGTGTAGCACAACAGTAGTTGACTTTTCAAGTATGGATGACCAACAAGTACTAAACTATTTAAGTAATAAACAAGGACGTATTTGTGGCAGATTATCAAGTAATCAAATAGCCATACCACAATCAAGATTTGAGCAACTTAGTTCAAAAATGAAGTATTTTGTTTTTGCATTGGGGTTTGTATTCTTTGGTTTTAGTAGCGAAATGGCTTTCTCTCAGAGTAACATTACAGATACTACGCAAACTCAAAATAACTATGGCAGTATTTCAGGAAAAGTGATTGATGCACAAGGTAAACCTTTGGATTATGCTGCAGTAAGAGTATTAAAAAAAGATGAAGTTATTACAGGTTGTTATACTGATGAAGATGGTTCATATAAAATAAATAATTTACCTGCAGGAATTTATGACATTAAAGTTGCATACTTAGGTCTGAAGACAAAGAGAATGAGCAATGTTAAAATTAGTGAGAATAAAAAATCAATTAGAAACTTTGTTATTGAACGAGATAAAGAATGTAGGTTACAAGGTTTATTAATAATTAGCGACCCTATAATTAACGAACAGAGACCAGGTCAAGACAAATACAATCAAGACGAAATAAGAACAATATTAGGTGGCGAATGAGTAATAAACCAAACATAATCATCCCCTTTCCTTGTACTGAAAACTGGGATAGCATGTCGCCAACAGAACAAGGCAGGCATTGCAGCAGCTGTTCCAAATCTGTTTTAGACTTCACCAACAAAAGCAATACTGAAATTCTTGAATACTTTACAAGTACAGCCGATGAAGTGTGTGGGCGCTTTAAGAACAATCAATTTACGGATAATCATACTTTTCTAAAGCAACTACCACAACGCTCAAGACATTTTCTATATGCTGTAGCCATCATATTCTTTGGGCTCTTACTTAACCCAACAAGTGTGGAGGCACAAATTAAAAAACCCGCAGACAGTGCAAAGAACTGTGTAACTATTGGCGGCGGTAGAACATCAGGAACACAATACTTTCTTGATGGACGTTCGGTAAGTAAAAAAAGATATTTAGCAGGTGAAAGTATACGAGATGCTCGCACCAAAGGCATATTAAAAGTGTCTGGTAATATTGTAGATGAGCATAATAATGCATTAAGCAATTGCACAATTAGTATATCTCAAAACAACATAAATGTTTACTACCTAAGAACCAAAGACAAAAACACCTTCAGTTTTGAACAATTACCTAAAGGGAATTATACCATTGAAGTATCTAATACAGAAATGGGTACTAAAACATTTAAAATTTACCTAGAAGAAAATCTAGAAGCTAACATTATTCTTCACAAAAAAAAGAAGAAAAGCAAGCTAAAACCCAAGCTCTTTCAAAGCAAAAACAAATTTGAAAAAGATTTAGATAGAAATGACATTGAGAACCTTTTAAATCAAAGTCGATAAAATTGTTAAGCAATGAATACCCAAGTATCAATAATAACATACCTCCTTATTGTGTTAAGTCTGCTAAGCATAGACCTTCATGGTCAATCACTTACCGGAGGCATTGCAGGCAAAGTTGTAGATAAAAACGGTACAGCTCTAGATTCTGCAAGTTTAATTATAGTTCAAAATGGTCATGTCAAAGGAGGCTCTTATTCAGATGCGAATGGCTACTATTCCATAAAACCAATAACAGAAGGAGCTTATAATTTAATTATCGAGTTCAAAAACTTTAAAAAGACAATCACGAACACAATTATTAAAGCTTCTAAAACCGGATCACGTGATAACTGTGGGGAGTAAATTATCTTTGGGGTTAAATTTTAAGATTTGGCAGAACATTTTATATCACACTTTCTTCCATCTGGCATTCTAGCTTATTTTGTAATAACAGATATTAAAGAGCTAGGCTATGT
>CALIIL010000074.1 GCA_938017685.1 uncultured Chitinophagaceae bacterium | reverse complement strand
TATTCGCCTTTGGCTCATCATGTTGGTGTCCTTTATGATCGTGATCATGCATAGCATTTAACTGCTGTTGATCATAAAAATTATACACAATACCACTTGATGTAAAAAACATTGCACCTGCTTCTGTATGAGCCTTAAAGCCAAAAGGTGCTTGCCACTGACCAGCATTTTCAATAAAATAAACACCCGGACCTTCATCAGCAAAAACAAAGAATGAGAGCAATATACAAAAAATGGAAAGGAATATTTTTTTCATAGCTAATAGATTATCTTAGAAAGATGAATTTAAAGATAAATTCCCTAAAAAGACAGAATAAATAAGCTAATTAGTCATATTCAAGTCAAAAAACTTCTTTAATCGCGGAATAGCCATTATTTAAGAGCAATTCCACATCTTTTTTCTTCAACTTTCTAATTTTGGGACCAATGCCTCCATCAGATATCTTAACCATTGTTACCCGCTCGTAATTCTTTAGTTTCATAGATTGGCGGCTTTCCATAACCAGGTTATAAAGCGCCTTCATAAAAAAACTAAAATTACTCACTTTATAAGGTGCAATTTCTTCAGCGTTTTCATTCTGCAATTGAGCTTTTCTGACAATCTGAAAAGCCAATATCTGTTCCTGCGGCACATTAAAAAGTTCTACTGGCAAGTTGCTTGTGATGCCACCATCCACACATAAATCATAATATCCCGTGTTGGGGATTTTCTTTAAATGATTACCTGCCGAATCTATACATACAGATTTAAAATAATAAGGAATAGACATACTAATACGCACAGCAGTTGCAACTTCCATTGTAGGATAGGTATGATAATTAAATCTAATACTACGCTGATTATTAACCGAGGTCCCCATAATAGATAAGTCTTTATAAGATTTATTATCATGCAACTCTTTAAAAGTGAGGTGTGCATTGCCTGTTTTTGCTTCAATATGTCCTCTTATCCATTTCTCAAAAACACGCCCTTCGTACCAACCATAGAATTTTTTAATATTCCTCAAGCCACTCAACAGCGGAAATTTATTATCATTGAAATCCTGAAAATTCATCGCCAGTAACTTTTGCTCCATTTCCAAAGGAGTATACCCTAAGGCCAAAAAACAGGCAGTTATTGCTCCAGCACTGCTACCTCCAACAGCTTCAATAGAATCAAGATAATATCCCTTTTCTAATTGTTTCAATGCCCCTACATAAGCAATACCTCTAATCCCTGCACCCTCAAATACCCAATGCGTATAAGTAGCATGTGTATTGATTACAAGCAATAATATAGTCAGGACCAGCAGGCATTTTTTCATAAGTCAAAATTAGATTTATTCAACTCAATGTAGCTTGTACGCATTGTTAATTTTTGATTTGCCCATAATAAATGCAATAAACAGCCTACTAAAAAAATAAGTCAAAAACAGTTTACTGAGATAAATTATGTTAATTTAACGCTTTCAAATAAAAAAACTTATGAGTCAAGAAGTAATACTAGAGGAAAATAAGGACGACGGAATGCCTGAACAAACGAGTGGCCACCCTAAAGGTCTAATGACACTTTTCTTTTCAGAAATGTGGGAACGCTTTTGCTACTATGGGATGCGCACATTGTTGACCCTTTATTTGGTAAAATCTTTAATGCAAGGAGATGCTGAGGCTTCTTTAATTTATGGAGGTTATACCGCTTTAGTATACGCCGCTCCAATCTTAGGTGGTCGCATGGCTGATAAATACTTAGGTTATCGTTATGCTGTACTTTTTGGTGCCATTATGATGGCTATTGGAGAGTTTATTATTCTTGGAGGTACAGAACAATTTCTATTAATAGGAATGGGTGCCTTAATTGTAGGTAATGGATATTTCAAAGCCAACATTTCTACTATTGTAGGTAAACTATATAAGGATGGAGATCCTAGACGTGATTCAGGTTTTACTATTTTCTATATTGGTATTAACATTGGAGCATTCTTAGCCACAACCGTTGTGGCTTATGTTGGAGAGACTTATGGTTTCAAATATGGATTTGGTTTAGCAGGCTTAGGTATGCTAGCTGGTTTCTTAATATTCTGGGCAGGTCGTAAAAACTTTGAGCGTGCTCCAGGTGTAAATATTCACCCTGCCGGTTTAGAAAAAGCTTTTGGTCCATTAAATTGGGTTCAAGCAGTTACTATAGGTTCTTTACTTTTAATTCCTCTTTGCTACGTATTAATTACATTAAGCACCGTATTAGGGGTTTTACTTTTAGGTCTTTTCGTATTCATATGTATTCAGCTTGTAATGGCTGGTGTAAAAGCCGATAAAGAAATGGCAGCTGGTGGAGAAGGTAATAGTTTCGTCAAAGGCGGCGGAGACAAAAACAGCCCTATCTGGAAAGACAGAATGATTGCGTTAATTATTTTAATGCTTGTAAACATTGTTTTCTGGGCATGCTTTGAGCAAGCAGGAACATCACTCACATTATTTGCCGATAAAAATGTAGACAGAATGATTGGTGGCTGGGAAATGCCGGCTTCTATGACGCAGTTCTTTAATCCATTATTTATTGTAATCTTTGGTTCTATCTTTTCTATGATGTGGGTTAAGCTTTCTAAGATTGGCAAGAACCCAAGTATTCCGGTAAAGTTCGGTTTGGCCTTCTTCCAAATTGCTGCTGGTTTCTTAGTAACAAAGGCCATGCTTCCATTTGTCAATGAAGCATTCCAAGTACCTTTAATCACCGTGGTTCTTTTATATCTTTTACATACTACGGGTGAGTTATTTATCTCTCCTATTGGATTATCTATGGTTACTAAAATGGCACCAAAGAATATTGCAGGAACTGCCATGGGAGCTTGGTTCTTAAGTTTTGCTATGGCCAATTACTTGGGTGGTATTATTGCCACATTTACAGGAGGTCACGGAGCCGATGGAGCTGCATTAGATGCTGCCGCAGGACTGGCTAAGTATACTGAAGTATTTGCTATATTAGCCTATGTGCTTCTCGGCATTGGAGCTTTAGTAATTATATTAAACAAACCATTAAAAAAATTAATGCATGGAGTAGAATAAAACACTCTATTAAATTATATATAGCCTCGTCATGCATTTGCACGACGAGGCTTTTTTGTGCTTATTCTGATGCTTTTCTTATGCAAACATTTACTTTTGCCACCCTATGGCAGAAAATAATAAATGGCAATCTTTAGTAGCACATTGCAAGGAGTATGGTTTTGTATTTCAAAGTAGCGAAATATATGACGGACTGCAAGCCGTTTACGATTACGGCCCATGGGGCATAGAATTAAAGAAAAACATCCGCGAGTGGTGGTGGAAAACCATGGTATATCAGAACCAAAACATCGTTGGTCTAGACGCTGCCATATTCATGCACCCAACCACTTGGAAAGCGAGTGGTCATGTCGATAGTTTTTCTGATCCATTGATTGACAACTTAGACAGTAACAAACGTTATCGTGTGGATCATTTAATAGAAGGCAAAGCTGATGAACTAAGAGAAGCTGGCGATACTGATAAGGCACAAGCCTTACTAGATGAAATGGAGAAGTTAGAGAAAGAAGAAAATCTATCAGCACTTAAAGAACTAATTATAACAAATGATATTCGTTGCTCAGTAAGCGACACCTGTAATTGGACAGACGTGCGTCAGTTTAACTTAATGTTTGGAACGCAAGTGGGTTCTGTTGCTGAGGATAGCACGGAGATCTATTTACGCCCTGAAACAGCACAAGGAATTTTTGTAAATTTCTTGAACGTACAAAAAACGTCTCGTCAAAAAATACCCTTTGGTATTGCACAAACAGGAAAGGCATTTAGAAATGAAATTGTTGCGCGTCAGTTTATTTTTAGAATGAGAGAGTTTGAACAAATGGAAATGCAGTTTTTTGTGCGCCCTGGCACACAAAAAGAATGGTATGAGCACTGGAAAGAGAAACGCAAGCAATGGCATAAAGATCTTGGCATACCCGCGGAGAAGTCTCGCTTCCATGACCACGTAAAGTTGGCTCACTATGCCGATGCTGCTTGCGATATTGAGTATGAATTCCCCTTCGGATTTAAAGAGGTCGAAGGTATACACTCACGCACAGACTTTGATTTAAAACAGCACCAAGAGCATAGCAAAAAGAAACAACAATACTTTGATAACGACATAGACCCGGAGACCAACAAGCCTTATGGCAACTATGTACCTTATGTAATAGAAACTTCTATTGGTTTAGACCGAACGGTACTTATGGTATTGAGCGAAGCGTATGAGGAGGAAGATTTAAGTACAGAGGAGAAAAAAGATAGCCGCGTAGTATTGCGTATCCCACCAAAGTTGGCACCTATTAAAGTGGCCATTCTTCCCTTGATTAAAAAGAAAGGATTGCCTGAGAAAGCAAAAGAATTGCTGGCAGCATTACAAGAAGAGTTTAACTGTTTCTATGAAGAAAAAAATGCCATTGGTAAGCGCTACAGAATTCAAGATGCATTGGGTACACCTTTTTGTGTAACGATTGATTTTGACACTTTGGAGGATGACACCGTAACGATTCGTCATAGAGATAGCATGGAGCAAGAACGCATCCCAATGAGCGAAGTGAAAGCTTTAGTGAAGAATGCTATGAAGTAATCGTTTGATTTGGTGATTTGGTGATTTGGTGATTTGGTGATTAAAAATATTTTTTTTGTTTCACAGTTTCATCTAAAACCATTATCAAATTAGCACATTGACAAATCATCAATTTAAACACCCCAAGCGCCAGGATTTTCGCGCCACGTTTGTAATACTTCCATTTCTGATGATTCAATTAGTTTTTGTGCAAGCGCTACTTCTAACAATGCGTTGTAATTACTTAAGCTTTGTACAGGAATATTTTCTTTTTCAAATAACTCTTTAGACACATCAAAGCCATAACTAAATACGGAGCAAAGCCCTTCAATTTTAGCACCTGCTTCTTTTAATGCAACAATCGCTTCCATTGAACTCTTACCTGTTGAGATTAAGTCTTCGATGACTAATACTTTTTTACCTTCTTCTAAATGACCTTCTATTTGATTACCCATGCCGTGAGCCTTGGGTTTAGAGCGCACATAAATAAATGGCATTTTTAATAAGTCTGCCACTAATGCACCATGCGGTATCCCGGCAGTTGCTACACCAGCAATCACTTCGGCATCAGGAAATTCTGTGAAAACAAGATTAGACAATTCGCTTTTTACAAAGTCGCGAACGTTAGGATAAGAAAGTATTTTTCGGTTATCACAGTAAATGGGACTTTTCCAACCACTTGCCCAAGTAAATGGTTCTTGTGGTTGTAATTTTACGGCTTTAATTTGCAGTAACTTCTCGGCTATTCGTTGTTCTCTTTGCACAACGCAAACCTAAGCCGAGCAATTCAAAAAATCAACGAATGAAAGATAATACTCGTGTTTATTACAATGACCGCTGCATACATTTTAACTTAGCACCCGCTCAACTCACAAGAGATGAAGGCTTAAATAACGCTTGGGCCATTGAGCAAGAGGACGCTTTAGAACATTTCGAAACTCATTTTGATGCTTTTCTTTTAACGGAAATAGAGCACCTCATAATTCGTTGCACAGCGGATGAAGGCATTGAAAAATTAAAGGATCTATTTAAATTAGTGCAGGCCGGCGGCGGTTTGGTGCTCAATGAGCAAAACGAATACTTGCTTATACATAGGCTGGGTCAATGGGACTTGCCCAAAGGCAAGCTAGAAAAAGGAGAAAATATTAGTGAATGTGCCGTTCGTGAAGTGGAGGAAGAAACAGGCATTACCGATATAGAACAAGGCGAGCTCATGGATATTTCATATCACTTATATGTGCTCAAGGATAAAATGATCATTAAGGAAACCTATTGGTATGAAATGCGCGCTCAAAAGCAGGAACTACAAGGACAGTTAGAAGAAGGTATTGAAAAAGCAGTATGGGTACATGCCAACAATATGGCACAGCATATCGGCAAATCCTACAAAAGCATTCAGCATTTGATGCGACAATATCTTTAAGCCAAGGGCAAATAAAAAACCCTCCTAGAAAGGAGGGCTCTTTTAAAAAGTCACATAAATAACCTACTGATGTAAAGATGCTTCAGGAAGCCAACTTGTAAGCCGCCTATTGAGTATTTGGTCACTTCAGTTAGAATTTGGATGTTATTAATTAGAATTTGGAAAAATGTACTTTAGAAGCTCAGGAACAAAAATATATGGGTCTTAGGTAAAATAAGAAAGGCTTTCCGTGATGGAAAGCCTTTCTATTGAAAAAGTCACATAAATAACCTACTGGTACAAAGATGCATCTGAATAGTTGATTAAAGAGCCCCCATTTAAGTATTTAGCAATCTGAGTTAGAATTTGGTATATTTCAATTAGAATTTGGCAAATACAGTCTATACAAAGGCCTAGGCATACTTTGGGTGGCTGATATAATAAGAATTCGGTAGTTTTGAATGAGTATTTAGTCAAAATGAGCGAATTTAAAAGCATAAAAAACTGGAATGAAGAGGATAAGCCACGCGAGAAGCTCATAGAAAAAGGAGCTGAAAGTCTCACAAACGCTGAGTTAATAGCTATTTTAATCAATACAGGTACTAGAAACCAATCTGCCCTTGATATTGCTAAGCAAGTCATGTCCTTAGCCAATAGTGATATCTTGGAGATGCAGCAATTACATTTTGAAGAATTAAAAGCAGTTAAGGGTCTTGGACCCAAAAAAGCGGTTACATTATTAGCAGCTATTGAGATTGGGCGTCGTTCCCGAGTAGCCAAAGCACTCGAAAAAAAGACATTATTGAGCAGCAAAGATGCTTTTGAATTATTACTACCCTATTATGCTGATTTGAGCCAAGAGCAATGTGTGGTTATATTTCTAAGCCAATCCAATAAGGTACTCAATATTAAATCCGTGGGCAAAGGCGGAATAACAGCCACTATCATGGACCCACGCCTCATTTTTAAGCATGCAATACAGACCAAGAATACCACGCAAATTATTATCTCACACAATCACCCATCGGGTAATCTTAATCCGAGCCCTGCCGATATTAAACTTACACGCAAACTAAAAGACGCTGGTGCACTATTAGACATTAATGTATGTGACCATATCATCCTTGGACATAACGCTTATTACAGCTTTATGGATGAAGCCATGATGCCTTCTTAAATCTCAAAAGAAGTATTAATCTCAGGTAGAATACACTCAATGCCATGAGCGGCAAACTCCTGCTTCGCTTTATTCTCATCAATTTCAATAAAACCAAAGGTGTCGTAATGAATACCAACTACTTTATTGGCTTTGACCATTTGTGCAGCGCGAGCAGCATCCTTAGCATCCATAGTAAAGTTGTCGCCTATGGGTAATACGGCAAAGTCCAATTGAGCCCAAGTTGGTATTAAACTCATATCAATGGTCAAGGCTGTATCGCCAGCGTAATAAAAACATTGCTCACCAAACCATACAATAAAGCCCATCGGGTTGCCACCATAACTTCCATCTGGTAGGCCTGATGAATGATGTGCCACCACACATTTTACTTTAAAATCTATAAAATCCCAGCTGCCTCCCGTATTCATCGGATGCGTATACTCTACTCCATTTTTATTCAACCACTCGTGTACTTCCCAGGCGCATATAACCTGTGCACCCGTTTGCTTAGCCAAGGCTATACAATCACTGATATGATCAGCGTGAGCATGCGATATTAGAATATAATCACATTGCACTGTGCTTACATCAAAACCTTCTAACTTAGGATTTCCAGTAAGGAAAGGATCAAACAAAATAGTCTTGTCATTAGCTGTTACGGCAAAGGTTGAATGTGCGTAAAAATGGAATTTCATCTTGCGAAACTATTCATAAAATGTTATGGAATGAAATAGTTTTTTGCATCTTTAAAGAATGAAAAATATATTAATCATCCTATTCGTATCCATTTCTATAAGTTCATTGGCTCAGGTAAACTATCAAGAAAATACCATTCAAGTTACCGGAAGCGCCTTGTTGGAATTTGAACCAGATGAAATTCATTTAATCGTACATCTTAAAGAAGTAAAGAAGCGCGACAAAAAAGTAAGCATGGCCACTGCGCGCACTGAGTTTTACAAATTATGTAATAATGCTGGTGTACCAACTTCAGATATTGCTGTAAGTAACATGACCTTTGACTTAATCAATAGACGCATTAGCTACCTTGGAAAGAAAGAACTTGATATTGATAAGAAAGAAATTTATGATATAACATTTACCGACATGACCAAGCTACTTTCTTTAATTAAAATTCTCAACCAAGATTATATAGAGCAATTATCCTTGGGTAAAATATCACATACCAAGATTGAGCAGTTTAGAGAAGAGGTAAAGATTGATGCGACAAAGGCAGCCTATCGCAAAGCGGGATTACTTGCAAAAGCCGTAAACTTAAATATTGGCAAGGTTGTATTTATAGAGGAGTTAGAAGACCGCGCCATGAATTTAGGCAATGGACTTAATCTATCGAACTCAAAAAAAGGTTATCGTGCGGGTTATGAATACTCTTCATTCAAAGGAAAAGTTGCTGGACTAAAACAATTAAGCTTGCGCTATGCCATTCAAATGGTTTGTACTTTAAACTAATATTATCTATTAGTTTTGCAATTGCTTTACAGCTTCAGTTAAGGCCGTTATTCCTTGATTTATTAATTTGATTAATTCAGGATTTTCTTGGTAATTATTGTAAGTCTCATAATTATTATTCATACCTTGCTCAGCATTATTAACTTGTACAACATGACTACCCGTATTTATAAAGTAAGCGATTGGCTTTTGGAGTACTCTGCTAAGTGATTCTAATTTAGCCACCGTTATTTCAGCTTTGCCATTTTCCCAATTGCTATAAGTGGCTTTGCATACATCTAGCTCCTTAGCTACATGTTCAGCGCTGTAACCTAAATCCTTACGAGCTTCTTTTATCTTCAGTGATACTAATTTATTGTAGTCCATTTGTTTAATAATTCTAAACGAAGATAAAGAAATACTAAACCTTCTAATTTCATTTAACAATATAAATTTATTACAAAGCTTATATTGCATATACAACAATGAGTAATCAAATAAAAATTATACTTGTAAATCTTGTTATTTTACTAGCATCCTTAGAGGTTTCTGCTCAGATAGGTTTTCTAAAACAATTAGGACAGCCAAGCGTTCCGGATTATCCGATAAAAGCAGAAGAAAATCAAGATAGCACTATTTCGATTTATGCTGGGAGGGTTGATATAGTTCCCAATCCACCATCACCGCCTGTAAATCCATACTACTCTTTATTTCACACTTATAAACTTGACAAGAATGGGAGCTTTATCTCCGAAACAAGAATTGATACCCCTAATTTTAGCATGCAAGTAAATGATGTCGTGAGAAAAAATAATAGTATATATATAGTTGGGATTTTAGATACTTTGCTCAATACCAATATTTATTATCACAAGTTATTTATAGCAAAATCAAACAAGCAAGGGGCAATTCAATGGTCTATCACGGTAGGCGACACTCTAAGTAACTACGAAGCAACAAAACTATTAGTTGATGATGAATATATATATGTATTAGGTCTTGGAGATACAAATTACAATGTACAGTTTACTAAATTAGACACCAATGGTAATATTGAATATAATCAAAACATAGATGCTCCAACTATGTTCGGTAAAAGTCCAAAGGGAATTCTAAAGCTCTACGATAGTACGTTTATACTTGCTGGATATGGAAATTTTTCATCTTCCTCACAAGACAAATGGATGATACGGATAAAAGAAAATGGCGATACACTATTTGCCAAAACAATTACAATGAGCAATTCAGGATGGGTTACCAATATTGCCCATGCATACGATAGTACTTTTTATACATTAGGCAATTCCCTTACTCGCTTTGATTACAATGGTAGTCAATTGGCAGATTATAGCTTCACCCAAATGCCTCAGATATATTCTATGAAAAAAACAAAGGACTATAATTATATCTTAGGAGGTATATCAGGGTTAGATTTTTCCTTAATGAAAATTGACACTTTCGGCAATCCTATTTGGAGTTATAGTTATGATAATAATAACACTTCTGATGGTTGTTACAATGTCATCGAATGTATGGATGGTGGATATATACTGACAGGTTATACAAAGAAGAATTCAGACCCTTCACAAACTTTAGTTATTAAAGTGAATTCTATGGGAAAACTTATATACGCTGCTGGAATTAATCCATTAGAAAAAGACAAAAACCAAATAAGTATTTATCCTAACCCAATAGTAAACAACATAAATATTAAGACTGAGGCTCAATTAAAATCTGTTGAAATATATAACATGCAAGGACAAGTTATAAAAATAGGCTATAATAAAAACATGGATCTATCGCATCTGCCACCACAAACATATCTCATACATATAATTACGGACAAAGGGTTCTTAAAAACAAAAATCCAGAAAAAATAAGTTCACTATTTATAAACACAGATAAAGCATTACTAAACTTTTAGTTTGGACAATTAACAAGGCAACACTTTTATAATTTTTATCTTTCTATCTAAAACTAGATAAGTATGAAAAAAATTAAAACCTTATTCTTTATTATTATCATTATAATCCCGTTATTATCACAGGCACAAGCCCCAAAATTTAGACCTGATATTAATAGTCTGACTCAAGCTAACCGTTTGATGTTGTCCAATTTACTTAAACAATATCTTACTCCAAATAAGATTAATGAATATTATGGAATTAGCGGGTTTAATTCAAGTAATAACCTTACATACGTAAAGTCACAAATTGCAATGTTACAAGACTTTGAAGACTGGCTTACACTGAATGGCCATAATCAAGGTGGTAATTCTGACTTTGTACCATTCCCCGCCTGGAATCTTTTAAATACTATTCCAACAGAGTTTCAAGGAGCCGATCCTGATTGCACGACTTGTGGCAGTCCATCAGCCTATTCAACAATGACAAGGCAGTACATTTCACCAATTAGACACCCTAATGACCCTGTTAGCCCTGGGTCATTGTGCAACCAATCACTGTCTTCATTTTGTGATTACATGACACATTCCGGTACATCTTTAGGTGGTCTTGCTTTTATTGCATCGGGGCAATTAGGATTAGGGCAACAAACACCAGATATGATGCCCATCCCCTATCTAATGTCCATGCCCTTTTATTCATACTATGAGGATATTATGCGCGAATGGACCTGTGATTGTCCAGGACAAAACATAAATCCTAAAGACGTAGATTTATATGTTAAAGACAATGTCTTTCCTTATCAAACACCTAATCTAGATCCCCCAGATATTGGTTTAGAGCCTAATCTCAATACAATTACCTGGGACAGTCACGATATTTGGGTACGAAATGATAATAC
>CALIIL010000073.1 GCA_938017685.1 uncultured Chitinophagaceae bacterium | reverse complement strand
TGATAACCATTTTCTCCTTGTGCTATTTCATCAAAAATAGTCGTAATTTGCTGTTGTGTAAAGTCCATATTTTAAGTGTTTTTGTGTTGCAATTACAAAAATCAATCTTTTGGATTTTACACACTTTTTTGGACACTATCTGACGGCGGTGCGCCATGCCAATGGCAGAGATTGGTGGTTGGTCAAACCGCATCAATTCAAGCACCTCTTCTATCTGTTTCTCGTTACTCCCAATGGAATAGAAGGTCCCTTTGAGAAGAGTGTGCCGCTGCCTGATATGGTGGACTTGTCCGGATTAAGAGGCCAATCTACTTTTAATAGAGAAGGCAATATGTATGCCTATACTGGTTACGCAACCGATGGTGTTTTTGTACTAGATTTTGATCGGTGTAGTGGAGACTTTAGTTATAATCATTTTTATTCTATTCCTACTAGAGATACTAGCTTGAACCAAGATTTTTCGGTAGGAACCTGTTTTTCTCCCGATGGTACATTGTTGTATGCTAACACTCCTAATAAAATATATCAAATAGATCTTACAGATACTAGTGCTATCAGTGTTCAGTTTATACATGGAGCGGATATATCATCGGATAGTTTAAATTATTTTCAGCAGTATATGAATATCAACTTAGGTCCTGATGATAGATTATATATAGGCAATAAGAATGGCTACTCGAAACACCCTAAGCTATATAGATCAACCTAACGAGCGCGGTCAAGGCTGTAACTTCTGTGCTGCTTGCTTAGTGGTAGGTAATGGAGGAGCCAAGGGCTTACCCAATATGCTTTATTATCATCTGGGTGCTTTAGCAGGTAGTGTGTGTGATAGTCTTACAGTTGTTCCTGAAGTGCCAAATTGGGAGAGTATTAGAGTATATCCTAATCCGTTTAGTAATGAGCTAAGGGTGTTTCTTCCGTTGCCTGAAAATACTGAAGTGGAGTTGGCCTTGTATAATTTGTTAGGTCAGCGGGTGCGTGCTTGGGATATGGACTTAGATGCAACACAGCATCTAAGCTTGGATATGCGCGGCTTAGCCCAAAGTATTTATATACTAAAGATTGAAGCAGGTGGTATGGTGTGGAAGGAGAAAATAGTGAGGGAGTGATGAGTTGTTCTGAAAGGGATAAAACCTTTTTTTAACCGACAATGACTTTTACTATTTATGCAACCTACTGAAACGGATCCGAATAAGCGGGGTTCGTAATTAATTCTTCGTCCGTCAAAGTCTTAAGAAATGCAACCAAATCATCAACATCTTGTTGTGTAAGGTTTAAGCCACCAACCGTAGGCATAATGGCTGGATCTAATGTGGCTGATTGCTTAACTCCTGTGTTATAATGATTAACAACCTCTTCTAATGTTTTAAAACGACCATCGTGCATATAAGGTGCCGTAAGCTCTATATTGCGTAAGCTTGGTACTTTAAACTTGGCTCTATCCATTGGGTTGCCTGTTACTTCTTCACGTCCAATGTCTTTTACGCCCGCATCATCTTCCAAGCCGTTGTTCATAAATAGATCATTCTCCATGGTTAGTCCGCCATGGCAGTGCGTACAATCCGCGCCAGAAGAGTCTGGGAAAAAAGGATTGAACTCTCTAAAGAATAATTGCATACCGCGCGCTTCGCTTGGGCTTTGCTCTCGAGTGCCAGCTAAGAATTGATCAAAGGGTGCGTTCTTGGACACAATAGAATTCATGAATTGTTCCATGGCTAAGCCCATTTTTTCTGAAGTAATTTCTGATGAGCCGTAGGCTTTAAAAAACTGGTCGGCATAGCGGCTATCACTATTTAATTTGCTTATTACGTTATCTATTTCATCGTCCATTTCTGTAGGATCTTCAATAGGCAGTAAGGATTGATGGCGTAATAAATCCGAACGACCATCCCAAAAAAAACCGCCTGTGTGCCAAGCCGTATTAAAGATAGCCATGGACTGTCGCTTACCTACCGCACCTGTTATACCCACAGAGAAGCGGTTAGTATCCGAAAATGCATTGGCTTGTACATGACAGCTAGCACATGATTGTGTATTGGTACGAGATAATCTTGTATCGTAAAAAAGCATACGACCTAGTTGTACTTTTTCGGGAGTAAGCGCATTATCTACCGGAATATTGGGTGGTGGTAAGGCGCCAATGTCAAATGGAAATACTTTATTAACAGGTTCTGGATCTTTCTTGCAACTATAAATAACCAACGTAAGGCTTACGAAAGCAAACAAGGTGAAAATATTTTTATTCTTCATTCTTAAATAATTTATTGTTTACAAATTCTTTATCCGTTAGGCTTTTTAAGAAAGCAACTAAATCCTGCTTCTCTAATGCCGTTAATGATAATGGTTTTATTATCTCGCTTTTGTTTTTAAATGCACTGCCACCACTTACGTAATGAGCAACAACCGCTTCCAAACTTTTCAATGAGCCATCGTGCATATAAGGTGCAGTGAGCTCAATATTTCTTAGCGTTGGCACTTTGAATAATGCTTCATCTTCATCCAGTCTAGTTATTTGCTTGCGACCTTCATTCAAATACACATTGTACAAGCCATTATTTTCAAAAGCATAATTAGTAAAGTTAAAACCATTATGACACTTCGCGCAATTGGTTTTATCACTAAAGAATAGTTGCTCTCCGCGTTTTTGTGCGTCGCTTAATACTTGTTTTTTTCCTTGAAAGTGATATTTGTCATAAGCGCTTTGCCCGCTAATAAATGTGCGCTCAAAGGTGGCAATAGCGCGCGTAAGTACAAATGGATCAAAGCTTCGGTTATAAGCTTGTTGTGCTTGCTGCTTGTACGAGCTGTCTTGTTTAAGAATATTTACAATATCTACAATGTTGTGGTTAAACTCGTCGTGCTCTTGTATAGGCACTTGTACCTGTTGCTCTAAGGTAGGTAGGCTTCCTATACGCAGGTAGTACGGGTTGTAAGCTACATTGGCAAGGGTTGGCGAGTTGGAGCGGCCAATCTTATCCTCATCGCCATTACTGGCGGCAGTGGTATCGCTAAAGGCAAACTGTGGTAGGTGGCAAGAGGCGCAACTGATGGTTACACTCTTGGATAGTTTTTTTTCATAGAACAAGCGCTTACCTAGTTCCCAGCGCTCTTTTGTTAGTTTATTATCATCGGGAAAGGGAATCACAGGAAAGCCTGGCGGCGGAACCGACAGGCTTTCAAATGAGTTAATTGTTGTTTTAGGGTCTTTGTTACAACTGATAATGAATAGGCTACCAATTGTAAATAATAGAATGATTATTTTTCCCTGCCACAACAACTTACTGGATAATTAATTTTTTGTTCGTTAGCTGTTGATCTCCATCAAACAACTGTAGGAAATAAATGCCTTTCGTTTCTAATTGGATACTTAATGTGTTTAAGTTATTGGTTTCAATATTTTGAACCGTCTGACCAGAAATATTAATAAGCTTAGCAGATGTTACCGTGTAATCATCATTCTCAAACTGAACATTTACTTGTCCATTACTTGGGTTAGGATAGATATTTAAATTTAGCTCCTGGCTAAAATCATTTACTGCCAATGTCATTGAAGGTGTAAATACGAAGTCGCGGAAATTCTTAAGCATGTCTAAATCTTGCTGATCCACACCATGCTTACTTCCTACTCCGCTCATATTTATATCTTTTAATGCTTGCGTATAATCAGCATTTAGAGCAATATCTACAGAATTACCATTGGTAAATCCTGCTGTCATATGCGTTTGTTCAAAGTAGTTTCTGTTCCATAACGGGTGTAACTGATAAGTGTTATTCAATCCTGCACCTTCATTACCCTGCATTCTAATAAAGCGGTAACCAGATGACCAACCCCAATTCATAGCTGGAGATTTTGGTGCCAAAGGATGACCAGCTGGGAAGGTTGTTGGATCAGTATTATTGTTAGGAGAGTCTACGCCAACATGGAATTTTATACCTTCAACAGATGTAATGTTGGCAAATGTTCCAAGGTTTTCAATAACCGGTGTATTGCCATCTACAAAAATGTATTTATCTACTACGGGCGTTTGCATACCACCATCATGAATAATTGTAATGCCCGATACAAAATAGAATAATTGGTCAACATTAAAATCTTGACCTAAATTATTTTGAGCGGTTTGGTTCATTGCAAATGGACTACTTCCAAGCATATGATAAATTCTAAAATTTACTTCAGTTTGTGCTTGTGCAAAGATTGCAAAACACATGAGGAGTATTAAGGGTAAAATTCTTTTTTTCATATTATTTAATTCTGCTTTAAAGTTAGGGATGTTTTTTGATTTATTAATTGTTTTCATTTTCGATTTTATTTATTTGTTATTAGTTAAACGGGTTTGAATGAGCTTGGTTCGTTATTAGTTTTTGGTCCGTTAGGGTTTTAAGAAAAGCCACTAGAGCATCTTTATCTTCCTGAGTGAGTTTTAAACCTCCATGTGGGAGCTGCTGAGAAAGCGCAGGGTCAAGCGTATTAGAGGGTTGTACCAAGTTGTAATGCTCTACGACTTGTTCCAAAGTACTAAAGCGACCATCATGCATATATGGAGCGGTAAGCTCAATATTGCGAAGGCTTGTGACCTTAAACAAGGCTTTGTCTTGTGGGTTATTTGTAACAGCTTCGCGACCAATATCAGTTACTTGACCATCATTGTCTAAGCCATTATTCATGTACAAATCATTTTCAAAGTTATTGCCTCCATGACAATGCGCACAATCAGCTCCTGAGGAGTCTGGAAAAAAAGGATTGTACTCTGTAAAGAATAATTTGCGACCGCGTTCCTCCATAATAGATAAGCTAGCATTTCCAGCTAGGAATTGATCGTACTTAGAATTATTAGAAACGATGGAATGCATAAACTGTTCCAAGGCCAAGGATATTTTTTCTGCATTTATTTCTTCAGAGCCAAATGCCTTTTTGAATTGCACGCGGTACATGATGTTCTCTTTTAATTTAGAAACCACATTCTCCAAGCTTTCATCCATTTCCAACTCATCTTGAATGGGCATTATAGATTGGTCTCTTAGTAAATGAGCTCGCCCATCCCAGAAAAACTCATTGCCATGCCAAGCCATATTAAATATACTCATAGCTTGTCGCTTTCCCGGAAGTCCTCTAATACCAATGGATAACTTAGCCGTATCAGTAAATGCAAATGCTTGCAAATGACAACTCCCACAAGATTGCGTATTGTTACCCGAAAGCATTTTTTCATAAAACAACATTCTTCCTAGTTGTACACCTTCTCTGGTGAGTGGGTTATCTTCTGGAATGTTGGGTGTAGGAAATGTGCCATATTCAAGATTGTAAGGCGCATCATCTATATCAATAACGCTTGGGTCTTTTTGGCAACCATGGATTACTAGGATTGTACCTAGTATAAACCCTAATAGAATAATTTTTTTCATAATTAATCTTCTTGGGGTTTACGATCGTATTGGCAGCAACCATGCAGTTCGTCGTATACAGCATCATCGGCTCTATACATTTCATTGTCATAGCCTACATTAGCTATTCGTTGTAATATTTCTTTTACATCCGTTTTTTTCTCGTTGTAAGTGATGGTTGCCATTTTGGTGTCTACATCCCAATCTACATTTGCTTTTCCTTTTTTATAAGCAGCTTTTTCAATTGTTTTTTTGCACATGCCACAATTGCCATACACTTTTACGGTTTCTGTTTTAGCGTTTTTTACTTGCGCTTCGCAACTGTTTAGGAACAGTACGTTTAATCCTACGAATAGGAGTATTATTATTTTTTTCATAATTTTTCTTTTTTAAAATGAGTAATGCACGGGCATTATTATGACCATGACTATTGTTAGAAAAAGAAAATTATCAAATAAGAAATGACTGGAAACGTATGTATCGCCTCAGATTAGGCGGGTCTGGATTGTTTAACCCATAAGACGTTAGAGCAGGCTGTGCAGCAAGTACGGTAGTTTTTTGTATTAAAAAAACGGGTTGAATTAGAGCGGCAACTTGATTTAAAAATTGAACATCATTAATTGTTTTCTGATGTTCTACATCTAACTTAAACTGAAAGTTTTTGTCCGAGCAACAATTGTCCTTCATATCCTTAGGGTTGCAAGGACATGGATGCTCGTCAGAAGGGATTACAATTATTTTGGCTAATTCTCCACCACAATAATGTGCCGAAACCTCAATACCAATACTTGGAATGAGGTACAGAAAAAATAATAATATGGATGCTATGCGCTTCAATTCATTAATAAAGATAGGCCTTTTTAACAAAATAGTTATTTTCATAGCATTAGAAAGGTTTAATTTTGCCACTACTTGAAAAAGCTAACTTCTATATTACTATTGCTTTTGTTCTTTATGGGAACCACTGGTATGCCGTTAAATGCGCACTACTGTGGTGATGCATTGGCATCTCTAACTATTGCAATAAATAAAGTGGATGATACCAACTGCTGTGGAGATAAAGAAGATTGTTGTTCTGATCAAGAAGTAAAAATTGATGTAGACAAGGATTACTTACCAAGCGGCGCAAAGCAGATATTGGGTCATGCCGATATCGCGATTTTGCCAATCGTTCATAGAGTTAAATTTTCTTTTGGTAAGCATATAATTTATGCTAAAAGTTTCAACGAATATTCTCCCCCGGAGAAGCTTTATGCTGTCTCTTATCAAGTAAGGCATTGTACTTTTTTAATTTGATCATTTGCGCTATCGCAAATGAATGATGTAATGGCAAATAGCTATTGCATCCCCATCAATTTTTTAAAAAAGTAAACAATGAAAATATATATTTCAATATTAATATTATTAATAAGTTGCACAGCAACCTTCGCGCAAGATACGACCGCGCGTAAAAAAATGTCGGACAAAAAACATAAGCTGAAAGGCGTAACGATTAAGCGCAAGTCCAACGGTAATACTATGGACAATGGTTCTTTTCGAATAGAAAAAATAGGTGCTAAAGAATTAAAGAAAAACGCTTGCTGTAACCTAGCCGAAAGTTTTGAGAGCAATGCCTCTATTGAAATTGGAAGTACTAGTGCGCTCAGTGGAGCAAAGCAAGTAGAAATGTTAGGGCTGCAAGGCACTTATGTACAAACCCTAATTGAACTCTTGCCTTATGTGCGAGGTATTAATTACACCTATGGTTTTAATAATGTACCCGGACCATTTGTTGAATCCATTTATATCAATAAGGGACCAGGTAGTGTGACCAATGGCTTTGAAAGCATGACCGGGCAAATAGATGTAGAGTTGGTAAAACCTAAGTTATACAAACCATTGCTGCACGTAAATGGATACCTCAATAACTTTGAAAGACAAGAGTTGAACCTTAATACGGGTATAAGATTATCGGAAGAGGTAAGCACATTATTTAGCGGTCACGTGAGCCAGCGCACTAGAAAAATGGATGTAAACAGTGACGGATTTATAGATGTGCCACTAACCCAAATGTTGCACTTTATGAACCGATGGAAGTATGATGGCAAGCGTTTTGAAACTATGTTACTAGCGAAGTATCATAAAGCCGATGAAAAGGCTGGACAAATGACTTATGATCACGATATGAATATCACGGAGCAGAATGCGACCTATGGTATTGCTATTGATGATGAGCGATTTGACCTCATGCATAAAATGGGCTATGCTATTACCAAAGATAGAGAAAAGAGCCTAGGCTTACAATCATCTTTTAGTACGCAAAATCGAAACTCATTTTATGGGCGTAATTTTTATAATGGATATCAGCGTACATTTTCATCGAACCTAATCTATCAAACCCATTTACACCTAGGAGAGAAAGAAGGAGAGTTGAAATTGGGTGGCGGTATTCTTGCTGATAATGTGCGAGAGCAATTTCAGAACATTGATCAAAATAGAGATGAAAGTGTAACAGGCCTATTTGCTGAATATACCTATACTCAAAATCCTAAATATACCGTCTTAGTTGGTGTAAGAGGAGACTATAATTGGCGCTTGAAAAAAACCTTTTTTATACCAAGACTAAATGTGCGTTATAATATTACAGATGATTTCTCTGCACGCTTTAGCGGTGGAAGTGGCTTTAGAACGCCAACTATTTTTGCGGAGAATACGCGCTTCTTTGCATCATCAAGACAGGTAGAAATACTAGAACCTTTAATGCCGGAGTATAGCTGGAACTATGGAGTAAACCTAAATTATGATATGTATCAGGCAGGCAAAGAAAGCCGTTTGAGCTTAGATATATTCCGTACTGATTTTACCGATCAAGTGATTGTAGACTATGATGCTTCTCCTGATAAAGTATTGATGTATAACCTAAATGGTCAATCTAGAGCATGGTATGTGCAGGCAGAATGGTATTATGAATTATTCAAAAACTTTGATATTCGCCTAGCTTATAAATATAATGATGTGAAAATGACGCAGCGGGGTGAGTTGATGGAGCGTGCTTTTAATCCGAAGAATAGAGCGTTGGTAAACTTGGCTTATGAAACGAGTAATGACCGTTGGGCTTTTGACTTAACCACACAATGGGTGGGTAAGCAACGCTTGCCAGACTTTAATTTAAATCCAGCAATCTATAGACCAAGTGTAGGAACTTACGCACCAGATTATGTGCGCATGTTAGGACAAGTAACTTATAGAACAAAGGATTTAGAACTGTATGTAGGCAGCGAAAACTTAACGGGTTTTAGACAAAATGATTTAATCATTGATGCACAAAATCCATTTGGCAACTACTTTGATGCGGGTGCGGCATGGGGACCAACAACTGGTCAAATGGCTTATGTAGGATTTAGATACACCTTGGATAAAGCAATAGAACCTGTACTGAGTAAGCATAAAGTAATTACAGAAAAAATAAAGGTAGATGGTGTATGTGGTATGTGTAAAGATAGAATAGAAGAAGCCTTAGATCTTAAAGGTGTTAAGTACGCGGATTGGGATGAGTTCTATAAAATACTAACCATACGATATAATAAAAAGTTGATTACGAACGATGAGATACAACGAGCAGTGGCAGCCATAGGCCATGATACCGAAAAGTATAAAGCAACGGATGCTGTGTATAATGCATTACATGGTTGTTGTAAGTATAGAGATGAAGAGATAATAAAAGATCATGAATAAAAGGAATAGCTTGAATAATGTTGAGTGCAAATGATTTCCGCCTATTTAAATACTTTTTTCATTTTATTTTTTAAACCTTGTAAAATAAGGCTCCCAAAAGGGGCCTTGTTTTCTACTGCTCTATATTTCGTAATCTTATGATGTACAAATTTTGTCATCTTGAAATCTTTGTCCAAATAGATTTCATTAATATCCGTAATATCCATGACAGGATAATGGGTTAATAGTTCAACAACCGTTCCATCTCCTTCATCTGAAATATTAGTAATCTCCATAGGATCCATATAAGTATCAAACTGCTCCCAAATTTCTTTAGTAGCTTTTAAGAAGTGATGTCTTCCATTGGTTGACTTTGCTTTAATTGGAACAATACCAATCTTTAGAGCAGGACTTATATTAATCACTTCACTATCTACAAAAGTTGAAAATTCGTTTAAGTCTTTCTTATTCCATGCTACGCGAAATTCATTTAAAATAGTATTAATTTTATTTCGTTTAGGCATTTGTACTCAATGTACAAGAAAATAAACGAAAATCATAACCTAGTATGATAATGAATACTTGTTTTAATCAATAACTTTCAACTCCTTGCCAATTTTTATGAAGGCAGTTACTACTTTTTCTAGTTGTTCTTTAGAATGTGCAGCACTCATTTGTACTCTTATACGTGCATTACCTTTGGCAACCACTGGGTAGAAAAAGCCAACAACATAAATCCCTTCGTCTAATAGCGCTTCTGACATTTTTTGAGCCAATACAGCATCATATAACATCACAGGTACAATAGGGTGTTCACCAGGTTTTAGATCAAAGCCTGCTTCTGTCATAGCTGTGCGAAAATATTTGGTGTTCTCTTCTAATTGATCACGTAGTTCTGTTGTATTACTTATTAAATCTAATACGGCAATCGATGCTCCAACAACAGCCGGTGCAACCGTATTAGAAAATAAATAAGGACGACTTTTTTGTCGCAACATATCTATTATTTCTTTACGCCCAGAGGTAAATCCTCCACTTGCTCCGCCTAAGGCCTTGCCTAATGTTCCCGTAATAATATCCACTTTATCAATCACGCCACAGTGCTCGTGCACACCTCGACCTGTCTTACCTATAAAGCCACTTGAGTGGCACTCATCAATCATGACAATGGCATCGTACTGCTCCGCCAAGGCACATATTTTATCCAACTGAGCAATGGTTCCGTCCATACTAAATACAGAGTCGGTCGCAATCATGCGAGAGCGACAGTGTTGTGTTGCCTTTAATTTTTCTTCTAAATCAGCCATATCATTATGGTTGTAACGATGTCGTTCTGCTTTACACAATCTCACACCATCAATTATGGAAGCATGGTTCAATGCATCTGAGATGATAGCATCTTCTTTGCCTAATAATGGTTCAAATACGCCACCATTCGCATCAAAGGCCGCTGCGTATAAAATAGTATCTTCTGTTCCTAAAAATTCCGAAAGCTTACGTTCTAATTCTTTATGAATGTCCTGTGTACCACAAATAAAACGAACGGAGCTCATGCCATAGCCGCGCTCGTCAATTGCTTTGTGCGCTGCTTCAATAACTTTTGGGTGCGATGATAGTCCTAGGTAGTTATTGGCACAGAAGTTTAATACCTCTTTACCGTTGGCTGTTATTTGTGCACCTTGTTCGGTTGTAATTACGCGTTCGTTTTTGTAAAGACCAGCTTCTTTTATTTCTTCAATTTCTGCTGCAATCCGAGATACTAAGTTTTCGTTCATCAGGTATTATTTTGTTTCGTAAAAGTACGCTATCAAAAAGAAAGCACATTCTTAAGGGCAACATTAATCCTAATCAATCAGCAATTTTTTATAAATGGAATGGCCCGCATTATTCATCTTTATAATATAAATGCCTTTATGCATTCCCATAAGATCAATCTTAAAGGCGGTGCTTAAGTTTACTTTTTTGGATACTATAACTTGACCATTAAAGTTATAAATATCAACTTGGGTGAGCAATGTAGTTCTATTCTTAGATTGTATATATAGATAGTCGGTTGCGGGATTAGGATAAATATAAATATTTTCCTCTAGTGTGTGCTCACTCAAATCCGTAGCAGCTATTGCATGTATAACGCCAACAGCGTCTAAATCAAAACCGCCAGATGGAAAGTTGGTACGCCAAGGATCATTTATTTTATTATTGTCTTTGTCATAGCGCGCTACAGAGTCTAATAGGCAACCAACCACATCAATAATCTTCACATGCGTTATTCTATTAATATCTAAGCCAGGAATACTTTCTAATTCGCTCAGGTCAAAAGGTGTACCATAATTAGCAATATACTTTCCAGCTAAGTTATTTATCTGGGTTGCATCAACAGCACCAAATCCATCAATCTGCACGCTGTCTTGTGTGTGCGAGCTAGCCGGAAATCGATGAAAATTTATACCGTCGGAGCTCACCTCAACAAAAGCAAGCTCTAAAAATGTTTCTTGAAAAGCATTTTCAAAAACGGCAAAATCCCAACTCGGGCCATTAAAAATGGGTTGGGCAAAAGTTAAAATTGCTGAACCGCCATCACCTAAACTAACTACACCATTAACGCCTGCCTTATCTATAGCATCTGTGCTGTCGCCGGTTATTGTAGGTCCTAAGGCTTGATTAGTAATATCAATAAAGCCGCGCTGCACAGTACATTGTGCACCCCATTGTACAAATACTGAGGAGTCTTTATGTATAGCTGTTGTACCCGGCTGACCAACTGGAGGTGCAAATTGAGCCCAGCTTGAAGTAGCGATAAGTAACAACAATATTGTCCAGCGCACATTCATTTATCGCTTCATAATTTTTGTAGACCAATGTGTGTTTTCACCCACAACACTTATTAAATATAAGCCTTGATTGAATGAACTGAAGTCTTGCTCAAATGCATTTTTTGTAGAAATACTTTTATTTAAGATTACTTTACCTGTTACATCCAAAATACGTAATTGCACATATTGATCTTGAACATTGTCAAAGGATAAGGTGCATTTATTCATTACAGGGTTAGGGAATGCGTATAGTCGCGCTTGTGTATTCGTTGTGTTGTCTACACTAAGTGCAATGTTAGAAGATGTAAAGTTGTCTAAACAGAAAAAAGCGGGAGTATTCATTCCGAATTGTCCAACATCCGAAGAGCGGAGTTTAAATACAACGCTATCAACATTACCCAGAGAAGTTAAATCTACCCATTGCCAATCTTTTATAATGTAATCTGTAGAGTCTGGTCCGCGAAAGTCTGCTAAATAAAAATCTACACTATCGGTTAATAATGTGCCATTATAATAGGCATTCACTGTTAATAGAAAATAATCAGGCACTGAACCTTGCGGGCAATTACAGTTTGTTCCCGTTGTATCACCAAATTTTTTGGCAAAGTTGTCACCATTTTCCATACTCAAGGCCGCGTAAGTACCATTTGTAACATAGAAACCTTTACGTACTGTCCCAGCTGCTGCATTACTAAAACTAATTAGTGAGTTCTGCGTACCAACGACATAATTACTTGAGCCATTATAACCACTTCCTGGTCTAGCTCCGTATAAATTAGAAAAGCCTGCTGTAGTAGTATCTAATACATTACTATATGCCCAACCAGAGCTCCAATAGCCACCAAATGAAGTATCATAGTTGTTAGGGAATATGGCATCGGCACTAGTAAATGTTGTGCCCAATGGCATGGCTGAACCATTCCAGAACGAATTGGGAGCTAAGGTTAAGTTCTCAAAGTCAGCAACGGATTGTGCCTTAGAAGTGAAGGGTTGCGCTACTAAGCTAAAGATGACTAAAGCGAGCGTTAGGGTAAAGTTTCTTGTTTTCATAATTTTTGTTTCATGTTCTTATTTTCTAAAATGAATTCATGAAACAAAGCAAAGAATAGTCCGAACCGGGTAGGTTGTTACTATCATTTAGACTCTAGCTTCAAATCACGAAAGCATATGTCTGAGAGAAAAGTTCGGTGTTCTGACTTATAGTTATAATGGACTACTTACAGTTGCGTGACAGCTCGTGATTTTCACACGATTCCCCGTTGTTATTATTAATAGCACTCGGCTATTCTTTTCTAATAGATATAAAAGTAAGAACGTTAGAAAGCGAATGTAGTTTTTATTTTTGGACTTTGGCAAGAATAGAAATAAAAAAAACGCGCTATAACATTATAGCGCGTTGTTGTTTATTCGTTCTGTTATTAAAAAGGTAGCGCTTCTTCCTTTTCGTTTTTAGGAAGCATAGGTGCTGTACTATCTTTTTTGCCTAGTAGTAATAATTCACGACCTTCTATTTGTGTGTAGTATTTTTTATTACCGTCTTTATCATCGTAGCTATTGTGTACTAGTTTTCCTTCAACGGCACATTCGCTTCCTTTTTTCAAATACTTTTCTGCAATTTCTGCTATTTTACCCCAAAGGATAATGTTGTGCCATTGCGTTTCTGTAATTTTTTCGCCAGCTTGATTCTTATATATTTCGTTGGTGGCTAGCGAAAATTTGGCGTATTTTTTACCATTGGCCGTTTCTTTAATTTCAGGATCTTGACCTAAGTTTCCGATTAATTGTACTTTGTTTTTTAATGTGTTCATGATGTTTTTGTTTTTTTACTTAAAAAATTTATTTATTTCAGTCGCTCAAGAAATGTTAGACGTCCTTATTTCCGATTGACAAGTCAAAGGATAGTGTCCAAAAAAGTGTGTAAAATCCAAAAGATTAATTTTTGTAATTGCAACACAAAAACACTTAAAATATGGACTTTACACAACAGCAAATTACGACTATTTTTGATGAAATAGCACAAGGAGAAAATGGTTATC
>CALIIL010000072.1 GCA_938017685.1 uncultured Chitinophagaceae bacterium | reverse complement strand
AAAAGAAAACTAGAGGATAAGTTAAAAAAAGACTTTGCGCCTACTAAATTATCAATAGGTAAAATAAATTTTCATATTGCTAGGCATTTTGGTTTCTGTTATGGAGTTGAAAATGCAATAGAAATAGCATTTAAAACAGTTGAAGAAAACCCAGATAAGAAAATTTACTTACTGAGCGAAATGATTCATAACCCGCAGGTCAATGAAGATTTAATAAAACATGGCGTATCATTTATTATGGATACCTTGGGCAACAATTACATCCCTTGGGAAAATATAAGCAAAGATGATGTAGTCATCATTCCAGCATTTGGTACAACTTTAGATACCATTAAAATATTGGAAGATAAAGGAATAGAACCTTTACAATATAATACAACTTGCCCCTTCGTAGAAAAGGTATGGAAACGAGGAAGCCAAATTGGTAAAAAAGGATACTCTATTATTGTTCACGGCAAACCTCAACATGAGGAAACTAGAGCTACTTTTTCTCAAAGTGCACAATTTGCTCCTACAATGGTTATTAATGATTTGGAAGAAGCTAAAGTATTGGCAAGCTTTATCCGAAATGAAAAAAAATCTGAAGATTTTTTCACCACATTTGAAGGAAGGTATTCTGAAGGATTTGACCCGAAAAGTCACTTTGAAAAAATTGGTGTAATAAACCAAACAACAATGTTGGCCGAAGACACGCAAGCCATTGCAGATTATTTAAAAACTGTTATAGAAGAGCATAAACCTGAAGCTGAAAATTCATTTGCCGATACAAGAGATACCTTGTGCTACGCGACCAACGATAATCAAAGCGCCGTAAAAGGCATGTTAGATACCTCAGCAGATTTAGCGATTGTTGTTGGAGGTTATAACAGTTCAAATACATCACATTTGGTAGAATTGTGCGAGGAAAAGCTTCCTACTTTTTATATTAAAGATGCATCAGAAATTAACTCTCGAGATCAAATAAATCACTTTGATTTTCATCATAAAAAAATGATTCAAACCAATGATTTCATTCCAGAAAAAGAGGAAATAAATATTCTAATTACAGCAGGTGCATCTTGCCCAGATGCTGTAGTTGAAAATGTAATTAAAAGATTAACCGAGGTCCTATCAATAGAGTATAACGAAGCGGTACTAATTAATCAATTTCAATAGAAGCCACTCGATCATTTACCCAATTGACAATAAAATCTATTTGCTCTGAAACCGATAAGGCCGAATTGTCTAATTCAATAGCATCTTCGGCTTTTCGCAATGGATTATATTCTCGATTAGCGTCAATCTCATCCCGCTTTAATAAATTGGTACGCACATCTTCTCGTGAGACTTCTTGTCCTTTATATTTTAGTTCTAAATAGCGACGTTCAACCCTTACCTCTTCAGAAGCACCCAAAAATATTTTTAATTCCGCCTGAGGAAATACAACCGTACCTATATCTCGCCCATCCATAACAACACCTTTTTTCTTTCCAAATGCTTGTTGCTGCGCTACACAAAAATCTCTAACAGAAGGAATAGTTGCAACAGGACTAACAATATTAGCCACCTTCAAGGTTCTAACCTCGGCATCAACATTTTCATTGTTCAAGCATATTTCTTGCCCTTCAAAACTCAATGTGATATTGGGCAACACTTTTGCCACTTCTTCATGATCCTCGTAATCAATATCATGCCTCAAAAAGTATAATGCGATGGCACGATACATGGCCCCACTATCAATATAAGTATAAGCTAATTGCTCGGCAAGCTTCTTTGCCAAAGTGCTTTTACCAGTAGAGGAAAAACCGTCAATCGCTATATTTATTTTACGCTTCACTTGCTTTCGCTTGTTTTTGTTTAATGTGTGCATCCGCTGCTGCAATAGCTACAATATTTACAATTTGCCTAACCGTACTTCCTAATTGTAGTACATGTACAGATTTTTTCATACCTAATAATATAGGTCCAACCGCTTCTGCTTCTGCCATTTCCATCATGAGATGGTAGGCAATATTCCCAGCACTTAAGTTAGGGAAAATTAATACATTGGGCGCTTCATCAACTAGGTTACAATAAGGGTAATTTTCGTTGAGTATTTCTTTATTAAAAGCAATACTACCTTGCACCTCTCCTTCTACAACGAGATCAGGATGTTGTTCATGCAACAACTGCACAGCTTTTTTTACCTTGCGCGCCTCTGGCAAATCACTACTTCCGAAGTTAGAATAAGACAACATAGCAACCCTTGGCTTAAGATTTAAACTTTTTAAAGAATTACTAGCCAAGACTGTGATATCAACTAAATCTTCAGCCGACGGAAACTCATTAATTGTCGTATCCGCAAAACAAATAGGTCCGCGCTTCGAAAGCATTACATACATGCCTGCAATTTTTTGCCCTTGCTCTGCTGGCCCAATCACTTGTAAAGCGGGCCTAATAGCATCGGGGTACTTTCTTGTCAATCCTGTAACTATCGCATCGGCATAACCATGCTCAACCATCATACAGCCAAAGTAATTGCGCTCACGCATAATTTTCTTAGCTTCATATGCGTTAAATCCTTTGCGCTTTCTTTTTTCATAAAACAACTTGCCAAACTCTTCACGCCTGCCTTCTTGTTCATCGGATTTTGGATTTATTATTTCTATATCGCCCAAATCTATATGATACTCTTCTGCTATTTTTTCAATACGCTTTCTATTCCCTAATAATATAGGTACACATATTTCTTCATCGTAAGCAAACTGCGCCGCTTTTAATATTTTCATGTTTTCGGCCTCAGCAAACACCACTTTCTTTTGATATTGTCGTGCTTTATTATGAATAACTCTTAGAATATTATCATCATGCCCAAGGCGCATTTTTAACTGATTTTCATATTGCGCCCAATCAGTTATAGGCATCCTGGCCACACCAGAATCCATGGCCGCTTTGGCAACAGCCGGCGCTACAGTTGATAGCAATCTTGGATCCATTGGCTTTGGAATAATATAGTCTGCTCCAAAATTCAATGACTTCTTTTGATAAACCATATTAATAACGTCTGGTACTTGTTTCTTGGCTAAATCTGCCAAAGCGTGCACAGCAGCCAATTTCATTTCGTCATTAATTTTTGTAGAGCGTACATCTAATGCACCTCTAAATATATAGGGGAAGCCCAACACATTATTTACCTGATTAGGGTAATCGCTACGGCCGGTGGCCATAATTAAATCATCTCGCGTAGCAATCGCTGTTGGGTAATCAATTTCTGGATTAGGATTAGCTAAGGCAAATACGATTGGCTTTGGTGCCATTGACTTTATCATCTCAGGCTTAACAATGCCACCTACAGACAATCCAATAAACACATCGGCACCAACCATAGCTTCTGCCAAGGTCTCATATTTTTCTTCTGATGCAAAGGCTGCTCTTTGTTTCTCCAGTCCTTCTCGGTCTTTATTTATTGGACCTTTACTATCGAACATCATGATGTTCTTGCGCGTAGCACCTAATTTGATATACAACTCATTACAAGCTATTGATGAGGCGCCTGCACCACTAACAACAATTCGTATATCTTCAATTTTCTTTTCTTGGATTTCTACAGCATTTAATAAGGCAGCCGCAGAAATAATGGCCGTACCATGCTGGTCATCATGCATCACTGGTATATCCAAGGCTTCTTTTAATCTTTCTTCAATTTCAAAGCATTCAGGAGCTTTTAAATCTTCTAAGTTTATTCCGCCAAAGGTTGGCGCAATAGATTTGACCACTTCAACAAATTTATCTACATTTTTTTCATCTAGTTCTATATCAAATACATCAATATCAGCATAAATCTTAAAGAGAAGCCCCTTACCTTCCATTACTGGCTTAGAGGCTAGTGCTCCAATATCACCAAGACCTAAAACGGCCGTTCCATTACTTATGACCCCAACCAAGTTACCCTTAGCTGTGTATTTGTAACTATCATTTGGATTTTTCTCAATTTCTAAGCAGGGCTCGGCAACTCCTGGAGAATAGGCCAAAGCCAAATCTCGCTGGGTCTTCGTTTCTTTTGATGGTATTACTTCAATTTTTCCTGGGCGCCCCTTCTCGTGATAATCTAAGGCGTCCTGCTTGCGTAATTTTTTACTCATAAAATTAATTGAAAAGTGAAAATACAAAATATGAAATTTGTAAGGGCTCAATTATAGCATTAACTTTATCGGCTCTATATATTATGAATAAAATAAAGGTCTTCCTTAACACATGGCGCTTCGTTTTGCTTGCAATTGTTACAACGCTTGTTATCTCATCTTGTACCGAGAGCACTTCAATAAATAAGAAGCCTATTGTATTGGGCGACAAAAGTAGCATCGTAACAGAAACCGATAGTGCTGCATTGAAAAACTATGTGAGAGACATTTCCAAAAAAGAACATGATGAAGATGATATTGCAAAAATGATGGTGCAAGTAGACAGCTTGAAAACTCAACAAGAACTTGAGGCTAGTATTGATAGTTTGCAGCCAATCAAAGGTTTCAGCATTGCATTTAAAGATTGCAAAGTGACATTTGATGGTATAGCGGCTAAGGAAATTACAGCACAAGACCCTTTGAACCAGAGAAGCGTATCCTATGTAGTAACAAAAGGAGATTTGGCTAAAATGAAAATTAAAATTGAAGGCTTAAAAGATATTTCATTAAAGGAAAGAGTATTTACAAAATTAAAAGTTGCCGATGGTGAAAAAGAGTATTTACTAAGTGACTTAGGCCGTAAGATTTCTGATTGGTTTAACTTGGCTGGTGTTGATAATATATTTGTTTCTGCTGGCGATAATAGTTTTCAGTTTAATGATTTAACGAACAAGAAAATTAAGATTGCATTGGATAAAAAATTACGCAGTAAAAAAGTCGAAGAAGCGGAAATACAAGCCTGGATGAAAAAGATTGCTAAAACAAACAATTATACAGATGCACCTTGTAAGCTTTATGTTTCCACCGCACAATTTCGATTGTATGGTGTTACTACCAAAGGTAATAAGACGAACAAATTAATTCAATTTGACATTGTAGAATAAGCTACTACCCTACTAATACTTTAGTCATTTTATAATGAGGAATGCCAACCTCTTCAAAAATATTACCCAGTACTACGTAATCCATTTTTTGGTAAAAAGGCATAGCATATTCTCGCGCATGCAAGATTATTAAATGATAATTGTTATTTAGCGCCCATTGCTCAGCATACTGCACTAATTCCCTTCCTAGGCCTTTCCCTTGCATTCGCTTAGAAGTGGCCATTTGGCGTAATTTAAGCTCCCTTTCATTTATTATTTTCAATAAAAGACAAACCACAATCTCATCTTCAAATTCACCAACAAAAACCAATTGATTTTCTTCATCTGACAAATCTTCAACAAACAAATCTAAGCCTAATGGAAGGCGTAATTCTTGGTGACGCAATTGCAACATTTGATTATACTCTTCGGTATTTTCTTTCGTAATTAGCTTGCAATTCATGAAATAAAATTAGCATATAAAAAGGAATAAATCCATGTGAAAATAATTGTGGATAAAAACGAAAGGTCAAACACCTGAAACACTTGTTTTTACTAGGTTCCACAAAACTTCCTAACACTTCATTCTCATTGAAAAAAGCGTACTTTTTTGTAAATTTGCGAGAAGCATTTTCTATTTGAAAAAAGCTTTAAAACTTGCGAATAAATATGAGTGAAGAGAACAATAAAAAAGACTACGGAGCCGGAAGTATACAAGTCCTCGAAGGCTTAGAAGCGGTTAGAAAAAGGCCGGCCATGTATATTGGTGATATTAGTCAAAAAGGACTGCATCATTTAGTATATGAAGTTGTAGATAATAGTATTGATGAAGCATTAGCTGGTCATTGTAATAATATTGAAGTGCGCATATTGGAGAACAACTCTATTATGGTTCAAGATGATGGTCGTGGTATTCCTACAGACATGCATCCAAAAGAAAAAAAGAGTGCACTTGAAGTTGTAATGACCGTATTGCATGCCGGTGGTAAGTTTGATAAAGACTCCTATAAAGTATCCGGTGGATTGCATGGTGTAGGTGTGAGTTGTGTAAATGCACTAAGTAGTCACTTACGTGTAGAAGTGCATCGTAACGGCACCATTCATGAGCAAGAATATAAAACAGGAATTCCCGAATACCCTGTGCGCGAAATTGGTAAAACAGATAGAACAGGAACTCGCGTAACATTCTTACCAGATGCAACAATATTTACAGAATCAATCTATAAGTACGACATCTTAGCTGCTCGCTTACGTGAGCTTTCATTTCTTAATAGAGGGATAAAAATTACCTTAACAGACGAGAGAGAGTTAGATGATGATGGAAAAGAAATTTCTGAAACATTCTTTAGTGAAGGAGGTATCAATGAATTCATTCAACTGTTGGATAAAAAGGCAGGACGTGAGCCATTAATTGCTGAGCCTATTTACTCCGAAGATTTAGACGAAGAAAGTAATGTATGGGTAGAAGTAGCCTTACAATACAATGGTTCTTATAGTGAAAATATATTCTCCTACGTAAACAATATTAATACCATAGAAGGTGGTACACACGTAGCTGGTTTCAGAAGAGCCTTAACTCGTGTATTTAAGCAATATGGCGACAGGAATAAACTTTTTGAAAAAGCTAAAGTAGATATTACCGGAGATGATTTCCGCGAAGGTGTTTCGGCTATTATTAGTGTTAAGGTACCAGAGCCTCAATTCGAAGGACAAACCAAGACAAAGCTTGGTAATAGTGAAGTAGCTAAAGTGGTGGACAGAGCTATTGCCAAAGTATTGGAGGCTTATTTAGAGGAAAACCCGAAGGCTTCACGCCAGATTATTGATAAAGTAATATTAGCAGCGCAAGCTCGCTCGGCTGCAAAAAAAGCACGTGAGTTAGTACAACGCAAGTCTGTTATGACAGGTAGTGGCTTACCAGGTAAACTAGCAGATTGCTCCGATAAAGATCCAGAAAAATGTGAATTGTACTTAGTAGAGGGAGATTCTGCAGGTGGTACAGCTAAGCAAGGGCGCGATAGACAATACCAAGCGATATTACCATTGCGAGGTAAAATCTTAAATGTCGAAAAAGCCATGGAGCACAAAGTGTTCCAGAATGAAGAGATCAAAAACATGTATACTGCTTTAGGTGTAACTGTAGGAACCGACGAAGATTCTAAACAGCTAAACACTTCAAAGCTTCGTTATCATAAATTAATTATTATGACGGATGCCGATATTGATGGAAGTCACATCTCTACTTTAATACTAACTTTCTTATATCGTTATATGAAGGATTTAGTAGATCAAGGATATGTATATATTGCTCAACCTCCTCTTTACTTATTAAAAAAAGGAAAAGAAAGTGAATATGCTTGGGATGAAGAACAACGCGTAGCGGCTATTACAAGAATTGGTGGCGGAAAAGACGAAAGTGTAACCATACAGCGTTATAAGGGTCTTGGAGAAATGAATGCAGAACAATTATGGGACACAACAATGAACCCAGATACACGCACATTAAAGCAAGTAACAATAGAAAGTGCTGCAGAAGCTGATGGAGTATTCTCCATGCTTATGGGCGATGAAGTGCCTCCGCGTAGAGCATTTATTGAGAAGCATGCTAAGTATGCCAATATTGATGTTTAAATAAGTACTTAATTCAATCAAACAACAAAGGCTCCATTACTGGAGCCTTTGTTTATTAAAATAGTAGTAGTCTATATTTAGTCGGCCCTTAAAAACGTCTTATTTTTAGTGCTATAATTTTTAAATTAGTAAAATATATTCCTAAGGTGTACCTGTTAAAGCAGAAAACGATTTTTAAATAAAGCCCGAAAGTATTCTTTAGGAGTTTACTCAT
>CALIIL010000071.1 GCA_938017685.1 uncultured Chitinophagaceae bacterium | reverse complement strand
CCACAGTTATCACGTGATCCGAAACTAGCCCAACTGGTACTCATCATTTTATTTGTAAACTCTTTACTGCAGTTCTTCCTACCCTATTGGTGGTTACTTGCAATCGTATGTTTTATTGGTTGCTGGCTTTGGGCCAATAGCGGTAAACATGCTTTCATTAGTTCATTTATTGGCGTTGGCTTGAGTTACTTAGCCATGATGCTTACCCTTGACTTGCCCAGCGGTTTTATTGTCAGTAGCAAGATGGCAGCCGTATTTTCGATGCCTCATGGAGCTTTATTTTATGTCGTTTCCATTTTAATCGGAGCGCTTGTTGGTGGCCTGAGTGGTTTAAGCGGTTTTCTAGGAAAAAACTTCGCTAGAAGCACTAAGTCTGCTGCTTAAATTCTACTTTTACGGCATGGCAAAACGAGCCAATTCGAATAGAACAAAAAAAGGAAAGGCAAATTATCTCTACTCCATAGTAGGGGTTGCTTTGGTATTGTTTTTATTAGGCGTTTTAGGTTCGCTCATTATTTACACCACAGGTATTTCTGATGGTTTTAAAGAAAATATTGAAGTCCAAGTAATCTTTAATGATGCTACAAAAGATGAAAAAGCACTAGCCTTAAAAGAAATTATTGAAAAACAAGAATTTACAAAAAGTGTAGATTTTATTAATAAAGAAGAAGCATTAAAAGAGTATCAGCAAACTTCAGATAAAGATGTGGTGGCTATTACGGGCTTTAATCCACTATTTAGCTCGCTTAATGTGCATCTTAATGCTAAGTATGTAAATACTGATAGTCTTGTAAAAATCAAACGATTTATTGAACAAAGCAATATTGTGCGCGAAGTAGCCTACAAACAAAACTTGGTAGATGCCATGGTTGAAAATGTGCAAAAAATAAGTTTAATCCTTTTAGGCATCGCAATATTACTCATATTGGCCGTTGCTTTCTTAATAGACAATACTATACGATTGGCCATGTTTAGCAATCGTTTCCTAATTAAAACAATGCAGATGGTTGGCGCTACACGTAAGTTCATTGCCAAACCATTTACTCGTCGTGGTTTAATTAACGGAGTATTGAGCGGTATATTGGCTGTAGTGGCCATAATTGCGCTGCGCTATACGGTGGAAGGTTGGTTGCCGGATATTCAAGCCGTAGGCGATGAACAAAAATTCTGGATTATGTATTTCCTTATTATTTTATTGGGCGTACTCATATCCTACATCAGTACGAGTCGTTCTGTTGTGAAATATTTAAAGACTCAATTAGACGAACTTTATTAAACTTTATTAAATTTACCCCATGGCAAAGAAATCTATCAAGGAAAAAGTAGCAATCAAGCAAGAAGAAATTGTTAGTCAAACGATTAGCAAAGCAACTACTAGTTCTGAAAAAAATATTGAAGGCTTCTATTTCTCCAAAGACAATTACATCTTTATGGGCATTGGATTAGCATTAATATTCCTAGGTTTCATTTTAATGGCAGGCGGCAAAAGTGCTGACCCTAATGTTTTTAATGGAGAAGAGCTTTACAGTTTCCGACGCATTACTCTAGCACCAATATTAGTATTACTAGGTTTTGCAGTTGAAGGTTACGCTATATTAAAGAAGCCAAGTACAAAGTAATATTTTATGGAATATTTAGAAGCCCTGATACTGGGTATCGTTCAAGGACTTACTGAGTTCTTGCCAGTAAGTAGTAGTGGACATATCGAATTGGTAAAAGCAATTTTTGGTAATGAAATAAAAGATGGACTTACCTTATCACTCACCTTGCATTTAGCCACTGCATTAAGTACAGTTGTTATTTTCAGAAAAGATATTGTTGATATATTCAAAGGTTTACTTCAATTTAAATGGAATGAAGAAACAAAATTTTCATTATTCATTATCCTATCTATGATACCGGCTGTACTAGTTGGTTTATTTCTTAAAGATGAAATAGAGTCCTTATTTGATGCTAATGTGCCACTTGTATGCTCTATGCTTGTTCTTACAGGTATTATATTATACTGGAGCAACAAGCAAGGCCAGCAAGACGGCAAGCTCACTAATACCAAAGCAATTATTATAGGTATTGTACAAGCTATTGCAATACTACCGGGAATTAGTCGTTCTGGTTCAACTATTGGAGGGGCTTTAATATTAGGCGTTGATAGATCAAGAGCTGCTCGCTTTTCATTCTTAATGGTACTACCCGTAATTCTTGGCGCTGCTGCAAAAGACTTCCTAGACTTAGGAGAGCATGGTATGGGCGACTTAAGCATTCCGTTTTTATCTGTTGCCTTTATTAGTGCATTTGTCGTTGGTATTTTTGCATGCAAATGGATGATATCGATTGTAAAAAAGAGTAAGCTTCATTACTTCTCATACTACTGTTGGATAGTAGCCATTATTGGATTGGCTTGGTTTTATCTTCTCAAATAATTTTACTCCACATTTTAAAACAAAAAAAGCACTCAATAAATTGAGTGCTTTTTACTTTATAATGGTATTTAATTACTTAGGAATATTAGCTAATATTTGCTTAGCTGTCTTATCAGCTGGATCTAATTTTAATAATAAATTAGAATACTCGGCAGCCCCTTTGTACTTCTTAGCATAATAATCAACTAAGGCAAGATAAGTGTATGCTCTTGTTACTTCGTTTTTCTTATCCGGGTTATTTGGATCAATTAAGCTCAAATATTTTTTGAATAACTCACTGGCTGTGCCTTTCTTAAAGTCTCCATCTTGAGCTGCTTCAACACGACCTTTCCAATAATACCCACTTGGATCTTTAGGACTATAAGCAATCATAGCATCATACACAGATGTAGCCTTAGGGTAGTTACTTACTTGGAAGTAAGAACGACCAGCCCACCAATAATCGAGCATTTCTTTCTTATCTGAATCTTCAAGTGTAATTTTTTCATACCAAATGGCTCCATTGGCATAGTCTCCAGCATCAATATATTCTTTAGCAATTTTTCTATACAACTCTACTTTATCAGAGGTCGTATCAGCATCAATTCCTTTTTGAAAATATTCTTTAGACAAGCTCAATTGACTAGAGTCTTTAGACAAAATCTTAGCGTAAGTAAAGTAATCTTGCGGTACTAACTTATTTTTTGGATGCTTCTCAAATAACATATCTAAATTTTCTTTTGCTTTAACCAAGTCCCCTTTCTCACGATAAGAGTAACCTAGAATTCTATACATATAAGATTTACCATTTCCTGAGTTCAACAACTCAGTCATCTTAGTAATGGCACCATCGTAATCTTTAGATAAGAATAATATATTAGCATACTGGATTTGATCATCTGGTGAGTTATCAGAATATTTCAAATATTTTTGAATCTGAGTTTTAGCGCGCTCATATTTATTTACTTGATAATAAGCCGATGCTAAATCCGAATAAGGCAAAGGATTAGCAGGATCAATAGCAGAAGCTCTTTCATAACATGCTAAGGCGCTATCATAATTCTTAGCAGAGTACCAAAGGTTACCTTGCTTATAATTAGACAATGAAAGATCTTCTCCTAAATCAGCAGCATTCTGATAAGATGTCATGGCATTACCACCACCTCCTTGGATTTTTCTATAAGCATCACCCATTTTAATTAATAGCTCTGATGAGTTATTATCCTCTTTATACATTTTGTACCACTGGATGGCTTTGTTTACATCTCCTCCTTCAGAATACGTTATCGCATCTGCTGCGTACATTAGTGGCGCTTTGTTTCTTCTCTTGCCTTTTTTAGCAACAGCCTCCAACATACTCATTGCTTCTTCGGGCTTATCTTCTAAAAACATGATACGAGCAAGTCCCGCCATATTAGCCGCATCATCGGCATTCTTTTGAAAGGTCTTTTTTGCTTCATCCAGTTCTTCCAAACCTATATAGCTTAATCCTAAGTAGTAATTAGCCATGGCGTCTGTACCACTTATTGATTTTAATTCTTTAACCGCACTTGCGTATTTCTGATATTCATAATACTTCATTCCTTTTGTTTTATCCTGACCATAGGATAATGAACTAAAAGCTAATAGAAATAATATAAATGCACTGTTCTTCATTCTCATGTTTAATGTCTTTTTCATCATTTTGACCAAAGTTTATATAAAAAGTTTAATTATTACGAATTGCGGTTTCCTTTAATAATACGTTTACACGCAAAGGAAACAACTTAGACTGCTTAAAAATCAATTGCCCATCGTGGCTACAAAAATTAACAAAGCCTGTACCTAAGCCTACCCACGTCTCTTTTGAAATAAAATAAAGATTACGCGTAAATGGATATGTATTCAAGCCAATGTAAGCTTGATAGGGTCTTAAATACTTGTCGCCACCGGCAGGTAATATGCCTACTACTTGCACTTTATCCATAAATTCAATCGTCTTGGCATCATTTACATCGGCTACCCAAGGTACGCCTACTACTCCAATTGCGTTGGTATTGCTAGCAACATAATCAACCACAGCTGCTGACCCATCTGCGGCAAATACATTCTTAGATAACTCCTGACCCGGAATTAATGAATCAACCAAATAGCGAACAGTACTCGATGATTTATTATCAAAAACTAATTGTAAATCTTTTTCCGAACCTTTGCCCGTCAATAATTCTTTGATTTGCGAAACGGTAAACTTGTTACGCTTGGCATCATTTGACACAACAAATGCAATAGCATCTCGAGCTAGCGACATGGACTTAGTAACTATTTTTTCGCTTTTAGCAAAGTCTATTTCTTCTGGCGACAATTCCCTACTTACGAATATTACACGCGTAGTATCTTCAAAAAAACGCTTAAAACACTCTTGTTCCGGCAGATACTCAACATTAATTTTAGCATTAGGATATCTTCCTTCAAAAACTTTTACCTGTTGTTCCATAACGGGCTTGTACGTTTCATCTACACAAATGTGTATCGAACCAGACGTTTGCGTATCAACAATTTCTTTGGCAGCATAATCGTCACAGGAACTAAATAGTACAGATGCAATAAAAGCAGTAATAAATAATAAATGCTTCATAGTTCTTACAATAATAATCACTCCACTTCTAAACTAATCACACTTAGCTGAAATATAAACTAAAGAAAATCTAAAATTATTACTCTGACAGTGTTTTAATCCCTCTAAAGAGCCTAAACGCACCATAAACTCCAAAAAAACCGATCAAGATCATACGCATAGTTGCATTCTCATCTCCTTGTAACATGGGTATTGTCTTAGGGTTAAAAAATATAAAGCCTGCCAACAGCAAATAAGCTATACCTGCAATGGATTGATAATAAGCACTTGTTTTTCGCTGCGGATTTTTATGTTCCATTTCTTAAAAAATTAATTCTCGTTATACCTTAAAGTAGCTGTTGCCTATTTTTTCTTTTTAGCTTTAGCCTTGGCTTTTTTAGCTTTGGCTCTTCCACGTTTTGGAGGGTTTTTCTTGTGCTCTTCAATCATATTTTGCACTTCTTCCAAGGTAAGCGTTGCCGCTTCTTCTTGGCGCTCTTTAGGAATTTTAAAGTTACGTAAGCCTTGCTTAATGTATGGACCATAAGGACCAATCAGCACTTTAATTTTTTCTTTTTCAAAAATCTGCAATGTACTCTTACGCTTCTCTTCACGCTTAGTGATCACTAATTCCTTAGCAGTCTCAAAGTCTATGGTGTAAGGATCATTATCCTTTCCAAGACTGTAGAACAAGCCATCATGCTGAGCATATGGACCAAAACGGCCAATGTTAATCACAATAGGTTTTTCTTCTAACATGCCTAATTCTCTCGGCAATAGGAATAAAACTAGAGACTCTTCCAACGTAATGGTTTCAATACTTTGACCAGCTTGCAACTTAGCAAATTTTGGTTTTGGCGCATCTTCATCCTCAGCTTGTACTCCTAATTGAACCATTGGGCCATAACGTCCCATACGAGCAATAATAGGCTTACCCGTTTCAGGGTCATTACCCAATGCTCGCTCACCACTTACTCGCTCTGCGTTCTCTAAAGTATCTTCTACCGTTTCATGAAAAGGCTCATAAAAATTGTCAAGCATCGTGTTCCATACCTTCTCTCCATTCGCTATCTCATCAAATTCGGCTTCAATCTTAGCCGTAAATTCGTAATCCATCACTTGCTTAAAGTGCTCCTTTAGAAAGTCTGTGACGAGCAGCCCTAAGTCTGTTGGGAATAATTTATTTTTTTCGTTACCTGTAATTTCTGTTGCAGTAACCTCTTCTAATTTATCATTAGCCAGCAGGTTAAGCACTTGATACTTGCGCTCCCTACCTGGTCGCTCTGTTTTTTCAACATACTTTCTATTCTGAATAGTACTAATTGTTGGTGCGTAGGTCGATGGACGTCCAATACCTAACTCTTCTAATTTCTTTACCAAAGCAGCTTCAGTAAATCTTGATGGTGGGCGAGAAAAACGCTCTGTAGCAACTAACTGCTGTAAATCCACTTCTTGACCTACTGCCAATGGAGGTAACATCCCATCGTCGTCCTCTTCTTCATCCTCATCATCTTTTCCTTCAAGATATAACTTTAAGAAACCATCAAACTTTAACACCTCACCACGCGCTACTAACTTTTCTTCATTAGTACTTATTTCAATGTGTGCCGTTGTTTTTTCTAATTGTGCATCTGCCATTTGACTGGCCATAGTTCTGTTCCATATTAGAGTATACAAGCGCTGTTGATCCATATTAGCTACATCAGTAACTGCCATACTTGTTGGTCTTATAGCCTCATGCGCCTCTTGCGCATTGTCTGTTTTATTTTTAAACACACGACGGTGATTATAATTATCTCCGTAGCGCTCAGTAACCTGTGTAGTTATATCTTCTAATGCCGTATCACTCAAGCTTACAGCATCTGTTCTCATATAGGTAATCTTACCTTGCTCGTATAGTTTTTGAGCAATAATCATCGTTTTCAAAACAGAATAGCCAAGTTTACGACTGGCCTCCTGTTGCAAGGTTGATGTTGTAAATGGCGCTGCTGGCGTTTTCTTTGCTGGCTTCACCTCGACCTTAGATATCTTGTATTTAGCTCCTTTACAGCTTTCTAAAAATGTTCTTGCCTCTTCGTTTGTAGCTTTTTTCTTAGAAGATGTGGCTTTAAACCCTTGCTTCTTTCCATTAGAATTACTAGCCTCAAAATCACCCACAAGTCTGTAGGAACTCTCAGGCACAAATTTCATTATCTCGCGCTCACGCTCAGCCAACAAGCGCACAGAAACGGATTGTACACGACCGGCCGAAAGGTTATTTTTCATGCTAATCTTACGCCATAATATTGGAGATATTTCAAAACCAACGATACGATCTAAAATTCTGCGTGCCTGTTGAGCATTGACTAAATCAAGATTTACCGTACGAGGATTTTCTACTGCTTTTAGAATAGCAGGCTTTGTAATTTCATGAAATACAATGCGTTTTGTTTCTTTTGGATCTAGGCCTAATACTTCGCAAAGGTGCCAAGAAATGGCCTCACCCTCGCGATCCTCATCCGTTGCTAACCATACGTCTTCAGCATTTTTGGCTAAACTCTTTAGTTCTTTAACAACCTTCTTCTTATCATCTGAGACTTTGTATTTTGGTTCAAACCCCTTCTTTATATTAATACCCATATCCGCTTTTTCTAAATCGCGTATATGCCCAAAACAAGAAGTTACCTTAAAGTCTTTTCCTAGTATTTTCTCAATGGTTTTTGCCTTTGCTGGCGACTCCACAATTACTAAATTCTTAGCCATAAATTACCTTCTATTTTAGAATTTGAGTTGCAAGTATATATCATTTTTATTAAATCGTATATTAGGCTTAACCAATACTGACTAATTTGTGACACTTATTTTAGTCTGTCAAAAGCAAATTACAGCCACGTATTTCGCTTTGGTCCAATCGACCATTTACCAAAAAAGATCCATCCTGCGATAATTCTCCAATATCGTCTGTTGCTATAAAAGAGCAGGAATTGATGTTGGCCAGATCAATTACATTTAAAGCGCCCTTGCCCTCATATTTCAAATCAAATGGATCATAAATATCTCGGATTAATATTTTTTTCCAAGGTGGGGTAATAAATTTTTGCTCCGATGTAAAATAGGATTGACTAAGTAACTCCGCCATACCATATTCCGAAAAAACTAATTTATTGCAAAATGAAGCCTTCAGATATTGATGTACTTGCGCTCGGCTCATTTCTTCTTTTCGACCTTTCATCCCCCCTGTTTCGATGAGCTGTACATATTCTAATGCATGTTTAAACTCATCGGCTAAGTCTAAGAGTGCAAAAGTTACTCCAAATAACAAGGTGGGCTGTTGCTCTTTTTCTAATTGAATAATTTGCTCTTTTAACTCATCAACATTATTTAAGTAAAAAC
>CALIIL010000070.1 GCA_938017685.1 uncultured Chitinophagaceae bacterium | reverse complement strand
ATTTCATTAAACAAACTCAAATTATATTTACGATGCAAAAACAAAAAACTTCCAAAGACAGACAGACTTCCCACAACAAGTTTGTTTGCTTTGAAAGTAAAATTAATCAAATCGATTACACACTTTTTTGTACACTACCATGCGTAATGGTCATTTAAGTTACGTCAACTTATTTGGTTATTCAATTGTAAAACATTACTTTAGATTCAACGAAAAATTATGAAAAGTTATGAAAAAAAATGAATTAGGAAGGAATGAAAATCAATTATTTTCAAGAACTGTTGTTAATATTGACCAAAACAAAATATTAATGAGATTAACACTAACGGTCTTTACAATAATCTGTCTAGGATTATATACGGGTTGTCAAAAAAGTAAACTTGTTACGCCTAAAACAACAGCTTCACAAGAAGGAGATGAATCAATGATTAAAACTGCTGCAAAAGGTAATAATAATATCCAATTTCCTAAAAGCGGTAATAGTTGTACATTAAATAATCCTCCCGCACCACCAACTGTTGTTGGATATAGTGCCAAAAAGTCTTGGCATAGAAAGGTAAAGAACCAAACTCAATTGATAAGTGCAATTAATTACGTAAACTCTAAAGGAGGAACTATTTATATTGATGGAACATTTAATGTAACTACTGCAATGCCAAAAATCACACGGGACAATGTTACAATCCTTAGTAAAAAGGGTAATAGAATTTATGATAAAATTTCAAGCGGTGCCAATAAGAAAAAAGCAACTGAACTTTTCAGAGTAGAGGCAAATGGATTCATTATGAAGAATGTAACAATACTTGGTGTTGGACATCTCAATCCTAGTAATCCATCATCTTGGCAAGGAAAACGTTCTGCCGTCGTAGTTACGAAAAACAATGCTCGTTTTGAGCGAGTAAATATTAAATACTTTACGCACGCCGCCATACGTTTAGAAAATGGATGGGGACATAAAGTTCTAAAAAGCATTTTGACAAATCAAAATAGATCAGACCTAGGTTATGGAGTACTCCTTAGAAATAAAGCACGAAATGTACTAATCAAACAGAACCGTTTTGATAGAAATACTCACTCGGTAGCTACTACTGGTGGTCGTTTCCAGAGTTATCGGGCAGAAGGTAACTACACTAGTAATAGTAAAAAGTGGCACTTTGATGTACATATGGGTAGTGATGGATATGGTGGAAAAAAAGTAGAAATCATAAATAATGTTAGTAAAGGGGCAGGCTCTCTGCTTCTGGTAAGAGGACCTTTTACTCATGGCATTTTTGTTAAGAAAAACAAACATAATTTAGGTGCAGGTAAACTTGTAGAGCTTAAACCTGATGCGACCTTTAAGCGAAATGGGATAACATATAAAGCCCTTAATTTTTACTCACCATTTGGATTACAAAAAGCTGCAGCTCAAGCTTTCTTCAAACTGAATGGAGGGCAAATCCAAAATAATTGTGTAAATCAATAAACAACCTTTTAGTGGCAGTAAATATTTAAAAATAAACTGCCACTTTTTTGGGTATTCGTGATTTATTGAAAAATGTGAGAAACGTAAAAAAAATGATGAGTGATTTTGAATTGTATTGAAATCCCAGACCTTATTATGTTTCTCATTTTATTTCATCTCGTTTTGAACGATTTCGTTCGGTTTTTTTAATGCGTATTATATTGTAAATTACGATTAATCACAAAGAGAGACTTTTTCAGAGTGATTATTAAGCTAGTATCGCTATATGCACTTATAGTTGCCTTGTTTGGTGTATTACCAACAGCTTTATCGGCAGGTGTGTATGATGGTTTTTGGATTATGAGTAGTGTTGTGTTGCCTACTTCAATCCTTCTATTTCTTTTACTTCTTTTTCTTTTTAAGAAAACGGATGTGATTATTGATTTCTTAAAGTTAGATAAGGGGTTTGATACAAATGAAATAAGTATTGGCAATTTTGATCTCATAGTTATATTACAAGTTGCTTTAATGGTTATAGGCTTACAGTTAATTATAGATTACGGTTTCGATATTTGTTATGAAGTTATTTTATATTTTAAGAATAAAATTTCGCATGACTTAAGCTTTATTTATACTGCTCCAAGCGTGTATGATTGGTCGTTTCGGATTGTAAAAGTTGTACTTGGCTTTATTCTAATATTTAATATGAAGTTTATTGCAGAACAAATGGTTCGTATCGGAGGCAAAAAAAATAATTAATAATGCTAATCATTGATGTAACGAAAGCAATCCATGCTGAGGAAGGAGCAAAAAAACTTGTATTAAATGCAAATTTCAAACATGCTGCTATAACAGGTATTTTTGGAAATTCGGGACAGGGAAAAACAACATTATTTAATATTATAGCCGGTATAGTAAAACCAGATAGTGGACGGGTATTGTTCAATGATTTTAATTGGTTCAATGCCGATCAAGGGATTAATGTGCCTATTCAAAAACGAAAGATTGCTTATATTTTTCAACAGAACAACTTGTTTCCCAATTTTAATATTGAAGAAAATGTTGGTTATGCTTTAAGTAAAGAGAAATGCAATAGCAAAGTAATTCATGATGTTTTGGAGGAATTAGGATTAAGTTCATTGGCTAAAAAATATCCTCATGAACTTTCTGGCGGACAGAAGCAGCGCGCGGCCATTGCACGTGCATTGGTTCAAGAGGCACAACTTGTATTGATTGACGAACCTTTTACTGGGCTTGATTTGGAGCATCGTATTAATTTAATTCACCTCATTAAAAAACTGAGTTTGGAGCATAATTTAACCGTCTTAATTATATCGCATCAAGTAGAGGAATTGTTGCAATTATGCGATGAAATATTTTTGTTAGAAAATCATTCGCTTGGAAAAGCATTAACTAAAGATGAATTTGAAAAGGATATTGAAACGAAAATGAATAAACATCAACGCGCTTTATAATGAAGGTTATTATTAATTTATTGGTGACTTTTTTATTGATGGTGTCTTGTAATACACAGCAAGATGATAAAAAGGAATTGACTATTGCTGTTGCCTCGAGCGCACAAATGGCCATGCATGAAATAGCTCTTGCTTTCGAAAAAAAATATAAAACCAAAGTGAAAGTTATTACAGGATCTTCTGGTCGCTTAGTGACGCAAATAGTAAATGGTGCACCCTTTGATATTTTTATTTCTGCCAATAAAGCATATGCCAATTATTTATTTGATAAAAAACGAAGCCTAGACAAACCAATCATTATTGGCTCAGGTGCGCTTATCGTTTGGTCGTTAGATAGTAACTCGAGTTTAAAAGATTTAGAAACGGGATTGGATAAAATAGCGGTTGCATCACCTAAGCATGCTCCTTATGGTCAACAGGCTATTCAATTTTTAAAAGAAAAAAAGCTTTATGAAAAACTAAGCTCACGCTTAGTATATGCTGAGAATATTTCTCAGGTAAATGAGTACGTAAGTATGCAAATGGTGAAGTATGGTTTTACATCTAGCTTAACATTATTAAATAATTCATTTGATTTTAAAGGTCGTGTGTTTCCACTAGATACTAATCAATCTATTGCACAGGTTGTAGTAGCTTTAAAAAATACAAAAAATGATGCTTTAAAGCAGCTGTTTATTTCTTTTATAATATCCAAAGAGGGGCATAATATTTTAATCAAAAACGGTTATACTTTTTAATAGCATGGTAGATTTAGAACCAATATGGCTATCGCTAAAACTTGCTTTAATTACTGTTGTAGTTTTAGCGATAGTCTGCATTCCGATGGCATTTTATTTAAATCAATGGAAGTCTAAAGCTAAGTTTTTGGTTGAGGCATTTGTAAGTTTGCCCATCGTTTTACCACCCACGGTACTTGGTTTTTATCTATTAGTTCTTTTCTCTCCCAATAGTTTTTTAGGTGGAGTGCTGGCTACTTTTAATTGGCAACTAGTCTTTACATTTCAAGGTATTTTATTTGCCTCCTTAATTTATAGTTTGCCATTTATGTTGCTGCCTATATTGCGTGGTTTTGATGCGGTGCCACAGCATTTGTATAACCTTTCTTATACTTTAGGGAAATCGAAGTGGCAAACCTTTATTCATATTATACTTCCTAATATTAAATATTCAGTTATGACTTCATTCATTCTCACATTTGCGCATACCATGGGCGAGTTTGGCGTTATACTCATGATTGGTGGCAATATACCGGGAGAAACACGTGTAGCTTCTTTGGCTATTTATGATGAAATGGAAGCGCTCAATTATTCTAATGCGCATACTTATTCTTTCATTCTATTCGTGCTATCATTTACTATTATATTACTTTTTAAGTATATTGGTAGAAAAGGGTATGGATTGGATAAATCAATATTCTAATCTAATTGATTTCAAAAAAAAGCCAACAATTAGTCATTCAAGGCCGAGAGTGCTTATTTTCATATTCTAATGAAACTTAGTAAAATAATCAAGATCATAATCGTACTGGCCCTTATTGTCATATGCTCTTGTGAAGTATTTATTTATAAGTTTCCTTTTCAATTCTTTTTGTTAGTACCTGCTGTCATTGGTGTGCTTTTTTGGGCACGCATAATTTTGTCATTACAATCAACTATATGGTTTACTAATAAAAAGGCTTTACGTGAGAAAATTAACGACAGTATTCCTGCTTTTGTCAATTTTTCTATTGCAAGCTTAATCTACTTTGCTATCCGTGATTTAGATTATGGAGACTTTGCCCAAGCGGAGAAGGCCTTAGTGCTAGGTTTATATCTGATAACCATTGTTATTATTCTTAAACGATTAAATGAAGTATTGCTATTAGCTGTATTGCCTAAAGTACGCAAGACAGAAACTGTTTTAGATGACCAAATACTTTTGTTCGTTTTTGCTACGCTTAAATATTCTATTATTCCATTGGCGATTTACTATTGGCTCATTCATGGGGTGGGTGTTGAGCTTAATGCATGGGCAAAGGCAGGTTTTGCAATATCAATTGCGGCTATTGGTTTTGCTTTTCGTAATATTATTAATGATTTCTTAGCGTCTGTTATTATTAATATGGAGCAAGAGATTAGAGTAAAAGATTATATTACTGTAAATGGGCATACAGGAAAGGTATGGAAGATTGAACCGAGATATACCATATTAAAATCCTTGAAAGGAGAGGAGTATGTTATTCCTAATAGTGACTTGATTAATAACTTAGTTGTTAATCATAGCAAGCGACAATTCATAAGTGTGCATCTAACATTCTCTATTCGTAGAAATGAAGATATTGATTTAGTTGCATTGCGCAGTTTTATTCAAAACGAATGCGGTAACCTATTACTTACGGACCATGAGTTAAGTGAGGATCCGATTATCGATATTCACATGACTGACTTATTAAGTGAGAGCAAGCAATACACGATTACATTTTTAATTAAATCTTGTACGGAAGGTTCTGGTAAAGTTATCTTTACTGAGAATAAGAAAACTGAGCGCGAAATTGAAGAAAAGATTTTCAATTACATTCATGATCAGTTTAGTTAATATTTACTTCTTCAATTTTTGCTCTATAAAGAGACTATCCCATTCTTTTTTAGCAGTTGTGACTTCTTTGCTTACATCATTTGGGATAGCCATTGAAAGAACATAATGTTTCAGTTTCCATTGTCCTTTCTTACTGATTATTATTCCAGAGCCGCGACATACACCCATTTGAGTTTTTAGTAATTCGTCAAACCAAGCAGTTTTACCATTCTTTCCCAAATAGACATTACGTTCTAATGTTTTAAAATCCCAGGTAGTTCCTTTGTCAAAATATGGTTTGCAAAAAGTATAAAACGAATCGCGCGTCCAGTTTTCATTTGCATCCGTTCCGATATAGATCGATTCTTTACTCATAAAACCAATGTAATCATCTAGTCTAGCTTCTGCCGCTGCGAGATGCCATTCATTCATAAGATTATTAATTTGTTCTTTTGTTTCAATTAGGTTTGTTGTGTCGTTATTACAACTCTGAGAAACAATGGATATAAGCAGTACGATTGGGATTAGGTATTTCATAGAATTATTTTAGTTTAATTGTCTCTATCGTCTAACAATTCAATATTATTATCATTGACTATATTTTTATTTTCAATACTTACGCCCCATGCATCGGCCATTTGGTTCATAATTGTGTTATTCCATGTGTTTGGCTTTTTAGCATCAATCCATATTACATCTTTATACTGCACATCAACAATGGCCAGGTCAGGTGTTGCTGCTCCATCAAAATGAGCAATGTCTTTTTTAGTATCCTTATCTAAGACTTTTCGGTTAGCGACAACAGTACTCAACATGAACAGTCTTCTTTTACCAAGAATATCTTTTACGTAGGGTCTAAATTCTACGGGGCGGTTAGCTGTCCAATCATATTCCTTCTTTGATTCAATAACCTTGGCTGGCATGGCGCTTACGCCTGCATATCCTTCTTTTCTGCGTCCGTGATCGTAATAATAAACTGTATTGCTGCCATCTGCCGGTATCATTACGCTGTATATTAAACCAGTGCGTTCTGCGCCAATAGGTTCTAGTCCAAACCAATGATATAATCCTTTATAGGTATCAGCAACTCCTTCGAAATCAAAATCGGTAACGAATGGTTGTTGGTTCTGATCATCTTCTAATGCCGGAATTTTTACTGCGCTCTTTTTATTCCAAGGTAATGGATCAGTAAATCCAGCTAAGAACTTTAATGACTCGGCTTGTAGTCGTGATATTTTAGCACTTAATACATTTTGTCCTTGCAAGTATGGATAGTTCTTCATGGCTTCAGGGGATATATATTCTCCTTTACCCCACAGTAATTTTTCCATATAGTCATTTATACCATGGTCACCAGCTTGTAATACCATAACTCCGCCATAAGTTGGATAGGGGAAAAAGAAACCATTCCAACGGATCAGACTTATTACTTGCACCCATCTTCCTTGGTCATCTTTCATATAGAAAAGTTCATCAGGCTCCAAGCTAAACATTTGCCAGAGATTAAATTTTTGTACTACAGCATTATATGAATTACGGCTCCAAAGAAGAGATTCGCCCACGGAGAACACTTCATTAATTCTATTTTCTTTTGAGAACTTAGTTAATGTTACTGTGGATGGAACTGAAAATATTTCTTGCGTATTATCCGTAATGCGCTGATAGAAATAATCTTTAGAAGGCTGTATGGCCATTGTCCATCTATTTTTATTATCTATTCTTACGAGTTGTGGTGGTGATACTTCTTCGGTTTCGGCAATAGACTCATAAGCCATGGTGATAATGTTATTCCATGGTTGTATACGTTCATTTCGGGTCAAAGGGAGCTTATCTATTTCTTGAAGATTAGCATTTTTATAAATGGCGTATGTTTCCATGTAGGAATAAATACCTATCGGGAACAAGACAAACCATAAGCCTCCAACGATGCTTAATGTTATGATTGTCCACATCATTTTGCGCCAGCTTAGTGTATTACGTACTAGTTGTAAACCGATAAATAGCAATACAAAAAATACAATACCTATGAATAAGTATTTTCTTATACCAAGCAAGAGCGGTTGTATACTATCTCGATTGATGAACAGGAGAAAAAGTAATATAAACCCAAAAAATAGCACGACTACTTTTTGTTTGTCTCCCTTGCGCCAATATGTTTTTAGTTTACTCATAATTATTATTTCAGGTACCCCTTACGTTTCATGCGGTCTCTTGCTGATTCTTTTTCTTCTGGTATTTCTTTCTTTTCTTCTTCTGGTTTAGTGTCTTCTTTTGCTTGCTTTTCAGGTATTATTTCTTCAGTAGCCTCTTTTATTTTATCACTTGCAACATTCGTTAAGTCTGAGACAATGTTTTTTCCCGCTTGACCTACTTCTTGTAAAGTATCTAATGGATTATCCACTGCTCGTTTAACCGACGGCAATGCTGCCGCTATATATGAACCTCCAATAATACCCACAAAAAAGGCGGCTATAAGCTGCAAGTGTTCTGTAATTAAAGGCAGTTGATAAATTAGTATGCCAAATATTGCTGCAAGAAGTACAGCATTTAATACTCTAAATTGAACCGAGCGTAAGTAGAAAAAACCTTTACGGTCTGTTGCTGCCATGCGGGTACTTTTTTTATTTATAAATGCATTATATGCACGGAATTTTCCATTGGAACGAGATTCGCGCCAATAGATTAAAACGCCCAAAAGAATGGACCCAACGAATACAATTATTTCTAATACCATAATTAATTATTTTTAAGTTGTTCTTTTATATTCAGTATGATCCAATCTTGATACGATTCATTATACTGTTGAAATTGTCGGTAAAAAAGTTCTTTGTCGTAGTAATACATATAATACGGATCAGATGGCTGCATATGACAAATTAAGCGCCATATTAAATCTTCCATGTTTTTATTTGCAGGAGAGTGAAGTGCTCTAAAGGTATCATCTGCAATATATCTACTGCGTTCTGGTTTGTGACCAGCATGTATTTTTTCAATAAACTTATGTGGGCCAATTACTTGTTTTTTAGTCCCTTCGTCTAATTGATTTAGATACTTAAGGTATATTGATTTATTGGTAAATATCTCTGTTAGGTTATGCTCGGTTGTTCCTATATTTTGTGCAAAATGATGGTGTGTAATACGCATAAGACGCTCTTCAGTTAATTTTTGAACATTAAATAGTAACCAGCCTCTAGAGATTAACTCTTGCAGCAAATTAGGAGAGGCGATATGCTCAGCCCAATAAGTGTGCTCATATTTATTCATTTCTTCTAATGACTCAAATATGAGTAAATGACCATTGGCACCACCTCTTAAAACAAACACACCACCAAATGCCTTGGTGTAAAATGATGTAGTAGGGTAGTCTACTTCTCTTAATTGTAAAGAGCGACCACGTAAATCGCCAAATTGATTTGAAGATGCCAATATTTTATTATGCAAGTTCATATCCAAACAATTGTGTCCTTGATACATTTTTTGGATCAATATATTTTGTTTAATCTGTTCTCTGTCCAGCTCGCCTATAATTTTATAGCCAACTGTAATATTAGAATAATCAATTAAATCTGAAGGTTCATAGAAAGCCGCGATATTTTGATCTAAATTTATTGTAATGGCTGCATCAACTGTAATGTCTTTTATTGAAGCTTCATTTAAATTATAAAAAGCCTCGACTAAATCTCTATCAAAACTATGGTATGGAAAAAAAACAGCCTTGCCAAACTGTTCAGGACTTAAGATTATTCCATAAGGGTTGGCGCCACCATGATTGAGATAATAATTATTTCCCATTTCCTCGGCAACTTCTGGGCTCCATCCAATAGCGTCTATATGTATTTCAGTCAGCGCAGTTGTTTGAAATCCTAAAGACTGTAAGCATTGATTATATCGATCAATCATCTTCCCTTTAATAGGATATAATCCTGACATATAAAGTCCTGCTTCTCTTAACTTATTCATTCTTATAAATTTCTTTTGTGTGCAGTTTCTATTACTTTATTACGCATCACTTGTTCATCTACTTTACGTTTAAAGTCAGTGTCGGCAATGGTTGCATAGTTATCTAAATAACGCAATACTTCTTGTAAGCGTATCTCAGAAAAACTTAGTCCTTTCATGTTCTGCTGCATTAGATCTTTCAACATATTAAATTTAGTCGTGTAATCTTTCTGGATGAACTTCTCAGGATTGTCTAACCAATCTGGCTCTAAATCAAAGTCAGTTAAGCGTAGTGCAATTGCACTTTGTATATTTCTTACATCGCGTGAAGAGAAAAACGGGAAGTCTTTCTGCATTTCTTTATACAAATTAGCATAAAAAGCATGGTTGTCTTTTGACGATTGCTGCTCAGCATTATTGAGTGCCTTAATCACAGCGGCTTCTTTTGCTTCAATATTTCCATCCAATACTTCTCCTAAGTTCTTAAGCATTTTCTGATCAGATAAGAAGTTGTATTCAGGGTTTTGTAAGTTAACAAATCCAGGCATTGTGTCTTCAAATTTATTCAACCAGATATAATCTTGATCTATAAAATCATTAACAGTTTGTGCGCCATCAATTTTAAAACGACCTTGTATGCGTGATATTACAGCCTTGTCTAGCATTTCAGGTAAGTTGGTAAATAGGCCTACAGAACTATTGCCATAATTTACGGCATAAGCACCTTCAGTATAACGAAGGAATACACCTATAACTTCTTTAACACCTGCCGATACTCCTTGTTGTGTTCTTTCTTGTAAGTTATTCTCAGCATCATCAATGGGTGCAAATATTAAACGTGTAGGGTCGGAGAGTGGTTTCATCCACTCAACCATTCGCTCGGCAGATCCTCCTTGGAATGTGCTAATTAAAGTGTCCGGCATGGGATGAAATAGGAATGGAATATTTAACTCGTCAGCATGTTCTTTTAATTTGGTAGCAATCGCAGCAATCAACATACTCTTTCCAGTTCCTGGTATTCCATAACCCATAAATACGGGCATAAAACCGCCAAGTTCTTGGAAAGGGTTTTTCTTTTCTGCAAAATCATAACTAAGCATGCGCTCAGTTAATCTGCGTGCAAAGTGTTTAGCATCTTTGTTTCCTACAATTTGCTCAAATCTAATTTTATTAAATTCTACACTGGTCGTGTTGTCTTGAGAAAAGTTATCCCAACCTGCAATAACAAATTCAGATTTTTCAAGTTTGTATGTTCGATCTGTTACTGTTTCTGTAAATTGTAACGAAGCCTTTCTATGATTTATTTCTTCAATCAATCCTTCAAAGAATACAATGGTCAAATCCACAACATCACTTTCTGATTGTATAACATCGGGATGGTTCAAATACTTATTGTAATAATGAAGTGCACAGGCAATTCCTTTAGAGGGCGTCATGATAGAAATTTCTGGTAGTCCAGCAAATTTATTTTTCATAACACTCAAATCATTGGATGCAAAAGATCTTAGATGATGAATTGTAAATGACGCAATAGAAAAAAGCATGAAGCTTGTTCCTGTTTGCATTTTACTTTCAAAGTCCCTCTTGCCATTGCTATCAAGACTTGCTTGTTTTTCTTTTAATGTTGTAAAGCCACTCGAGTCGTAATAACTATCGCGCACCCAGTTACCTATTGCTATAGCTTCTTGTAATGCATAGGTCGTGTGACTTAATGCTGGAGGTAAGGCTATTGCATTGGGCAAGAGACGTTTCATAAGGTTTTTAAAGCTCGAGAATGTTTCTGATTTTTGTCCATCTGCTCCGCCAGTTGCTTTAGATAAAAACAATAGAATATTTTCATTGTCTGCGCCGTCTTTATTTCTTGCGCGAGCGCTTTGCTCCCAGCTCGAACTTATTAAATAGCGTGTCGCTTCTTTTCTGTAGTGTTCAAGATCAGTTAGTTTAATAGGAAATGATTGTACTTGCTCCATGAATATTCTTTTTTATTGTTCTTCTTTTTTAATTGGCTCTACATCTATCGGATGCTTGGCTAATTGTTTAATTAATGCCTCATTATTGTTATACAAATATTGAATAACAGCATGCGGTGCCATTAAATAGGCATTGCGTTCTGCTTCGCTCCAGTTCTGGATGGTACTCTTTTTAATAAATGAAAAGCGACTACCTGTTTCTAATATGCCCGTACTCTTAACATGATCTATTATTATTTCAACAGCGAATGAATCAATGGGAAGGTTTTTTTCTTTTATGGCGTTGCGTAATGTGATAGAAATGTTTTTATCATCACGAGAGAAAATACTGAAGAGCGGCCCCAAATCAATACGTTTAAATAATTTGGGCTCAAGTTCTTCCAGGTTTTTATCAATATCATAGATAACACTTTGAATAGTTGAAGCAGGTACCGTTCCTTTAACGGCTTTTATTATGGCTTGCTCATCAAATTTTTGCATGCCGCTGTTTTTCTCTTCGTCTATATCAAAATACATAACTGATACAAAAGGACGATTATAGAGTACATCATAATTCATCCAATAAGCAACGTAGTCATACTCTTTTAACTCAGAAGGACGAACAGCCCCCCAAACAAAATTGTCGAAGAGTTGTTGCTTCTCTATGGTATTATGAAAAAGCGAGAATGCAGCGGTTGAAATTTCTTCCTTACCAATGCGCTCTTTTTTAGTCATTAGTTTTTCTACAAATCCATCCACTAGATTGTTTACTTCGTCCACTTTTACATTTTTCTCTTTTTCAATAAAAGCTATTTCATTGTTTAAAAAACGTAAGGCCGAATAATTGGGATAGCCTGATTCGGTAACGTCAATCTCCATGGTATTTTCATCAATATGCAAATAACGTAATTCCAAACCTTTTAATGTATAAAGAATTCTTTCAGCGCTTAATCGAATAAACTCAGTTTCTTGCTGGCTTATTTTATCATCATGTAATCTTTTAGCACCTTCAACTACCGTATTCATGCCATGCTGCACCAAGTCAAAGTAGAACTGATACTGCTGGTGGCTTTCCAGCTTCAATGCATCGTCGGGTGTGATTATTTGAGAAATGTCCATATAAAGATTTAAGAATATTGATTTATGATTTGCGATTTTTGATTTGGTTAAGTTGAGAAGTTTTTACACTTTTTACAAATATTGAAATAAGTTCATTACACTTTATTAAAGCTTTAGAAATAAGTTCTTCATTATTGTATGAATTACTTCTTTGTGTAATTTTTAGATTTATGTGACTTTCTCTTAATTCTTTAAGAATGATTTTTAATTTGTGCACAAAGTCTTTTGGGGAATCAGCACTTTGAGCTTCACCATAATTTAGAGAAACAGATATGCCCGAACGAATTATTTGATTAGATAAGGTCTTGGCTGAAAGGGTCTTAGGGGCATTATTTACAATTTCAATTATTAAAACTGAAAAGTTAATTAAGCGTTCCTCCAAATCATATTTATTCATGAATTTTTATTTCTAACTTTACAAAGTTCTTAAATCAAGAATCGTTTATCGATATTCTTGAATCAAAACCAAATTTATTAGCTCAATAAATCATCAGTAGCCGAAGGTTTTTCTGCTTCTCCACCTTCGCCGCTATTGCCAGCGTTTCCTTTCCCTGAAGAATAATACTCTTCAAATATTTCTTTAGCTTCAATTCCATATCTATTGGCAAAGTTCTTTTGAATTTCAGCATCACGCTCACGAGCGGCTGCCAATGACTCAGCATAACTTTTATAGATATTGTGCATATTCTTTTCATGCTCAGGAATACTTTCCATCATTTCTTGATTTGCTTTTGTACTCGCGGTGTACATAGCAGCTAGGGTAGAAGCAACATTCTCATCCGTTTTTACACCTAAGTGCTCAAGTATAGCTGCAAATTCTTGATCTGTTCTAGCTTTTAATGCAACAACATAACCTTCGTAATATTTTAAACGCTCTTCGGTATCAGATTGCAATTTTGCTCTTTGAGATAATAGATTAGAACGTAAACCTGTCAACACTTTGATTGTTAGGTTATGCTTGTGCACGAAACTGTCTTTACTAGCTGCCAAAGATGTATAAGCATTTTTACGACCGTTTAATTCTTCAACGCGTTGCTCTATTTTTGTAACCGCACTTAATGCACTAGAATATTCTGGAGATTGTTTATCTACAACTTCTTCTAGCTCTCTTCGTCTTTGTTCCATTTCGGCATTCGCAGTTTCTAGCTCTGCTTCCACTTCATCACGTTTTTGTAGTGCTTTAGTGTGGTTCTTGCTCGCTTCCTCAATTCCTATTTGTAAGCGACTTTCTACATCTTTAATTTCAATCTCACGTTCCTTTAATTGCGCAACCGCTGCATGACTTTTATGAGATAACTCTTTTAAAAGAACTTCAACACCAGCTTTTTCAATTCGCTGTTGGAACATTTCCTTGGCTTCATTTTCTGCCAAAGAACGACTTTTTTCTGCTTGTTCCATTTCTACTTGAGCGGCAAGTATTTTTTTCTCACGCCCCCAGAGTCTTTTCCACCAGGTGTCAGGAATGTTTTCTTTTTCTTCTAGATCAGCTGTTGCCTTTTCTAATCTTTTTTGTGCTTTGGCAATATGTGATAATTCATTTTTATCTAAAGAAGTAAAGGATTCAAATTTCAAACCCACTTCATCCAAATAATCAGTCAAATCTTTAACTGCATCTAATAATGATGTTCTGTCAGATTCGGCAATGCCAACAACACTATCTAGTGTAGCGTCAAGTATTTTTTGTCTTACTTCAGGATCGCTGTTCTGTGTAAGTTGCGACTTCATCTTGTCTACAACTTGTCCAAAATCTACCTTGCCTGCCTTAATTTCTGTGGCGGATGTGTCTAATAAATCAAAATCGTCTGTACTCATAGTTTTTTATAATTTAATTGTTCATTTTTTGGCTATGCTATGCTATAATAGCGTTTGATTGAACTTGCGAAAGGTACGAATAAATAATATAATCTATAATAAATTAGAGGGGTATTGGTCTTTTTTGAGGATAAATGGTAACGCTTTGTATAAGAATAGTAGCGGATTTAACACACTAATCTTTCGTTTAAACAAAGGCTTATTTTAAATTTAATTAGTAGAAGAGCCCTTTTAGTTACCCCAAAGATAAATGTTTGATTTGTATTGGCATTAGATTCATCATGTTGCTAATGAGTGTGTGGAACAATAGTTTTTTATCTGCTACTCCTCTTCTAAAATAATATTCGTTGAGGTATTCT
>CALIIL010000069.1 GCA_938017685.1 uncultured Chitinophagaceae bacterium | reverse complement strand
GTGGATTTAATCGGGGGATAGGTATTGAACCTTGCATCGCTTACTAATTAGCCACTACTCTTTATGTTGTTGATTAAGTTATAAATTTACTGAATACGAAACTAAAGGCTTGCGCTAGACCGCCAAATAATATAATTGCTTCTGGTTCTGTATAGGCAACAGCTGTAGCTAAACTTTCACCTAATATTTTACCTGTGAAAGCAAATATTTCTAAGGCAACTTCATCATTTTCTAAAGCCGCTTTGTAAATGTCTTCAGAAGTAATCGTTGTTAAATCACGGAGTAGACTCTTGCGTGTTGTATCAGCTAAAACCTCGTGCGCTGTACGTACAATGCCCGTAGCAGATGAATAAGTTTCTAAACATCCTGATAGGCCACACGAGCATAAGCGTCCATCACGAACCGCTATGGTATGTCCTATTTCTCCAGCAAAGCTATTATGGCCGTATATGATACCTCCATTAGCAACAATGCCACTGCCTACGCCAGTACCTAGCGTGATCATAATAAAGTCCTTCATGCCTTTAGCAGCACCATGCATCATTTCGCCAATGGCTGCTGCATTAGCATCATTGGTTACAAGAGCTTCTAATTTAAATTTTTCTGAAAATGCATTGGCCAATGGTACAATCCCTTTCCAAGCTAGGTTGGGTGCGTGCTCTATGGTGCCATATCTGTAATTTCCATTAGGCGCACCTATTCCAATACCCTTAAAGTTATCTTGTCCTAAACCTTCTATTTCGGGCAATAGAATATTGTGACATGCCTCAATAAATGTTTCAAATGTTAGATACTCTCTCGTATTTATTTCGGATTCAAATAATATATCTCCCAATTTATTTACAATTCCCATGGAAGAAGTAGTTCCTCCAATATCTACTCCAATGCTATATTTCATGTGATATTTCTTAGCGGTTCGCTCTATAAATAAGGCGAGCCGTTCATTTGTTCTCTTTAAACATTGAATATACTACAAAAAACAGTAAGGTTCAATATGACACTAAGTACTTTTTGTTTTAAAGTTCTATTTTTCATTTAATGTCCTTTGAGGTACTCGCTTTTAGCGCACCCTACAGGTGTATTTTGTTATTTATATTTTAGGATTTATTGTCTAATTTTTTCAAAAGAATGACCTTACTTCGAATTTGTGGCTAAATACGCTATATCTGATATTCATGCTTGTGTGCGAAGTTTTAAAGCACTCTTGGAAAAGATTAATTTTTCACGCAAGGATAAATTATATCTGCTCGGCGACTATATTAATCGAGGTCCTGATAGCAAAGGTGTGATAGATTATATATGGCACTTACAAGACGCTGGCTATTCTGTACAATGTCTTAGAGGAAATCATGAGCAATTATTGTTGAATGAATTGGACGGAAAGTCATTGCGTAAAGGAGCAGGGAAGCTTTGCTTAAAAAGTTTTGGCGCAAAAAGGGTGGAGCAAATTCCTCAAAAGTATATTCATTGGATGCGTTCTTTAAAGTACTATGTTGAGGTAGACCATTTCATATTGGTCCATGCTGGCTTAGATTTTAAAAGACCTAATCCATTAAAAGGTAAGTATGCTATGTTATGGGAAAAAGGCTGGTATAGATCTATTGATAAAGCATGGTTAGATGACCGTATTGTCATTCACGGTCATACGCCTACACGTAAGCGATTTATTGAAGCAAGTGTAATAGGGTCTAAGCTTTATGCCATTAATATTGACAATGGTTGTGTACTTTCAAAAAAAGGTTTTGGGAGATTATGCTGTATTAATCTCAATACTTTAGAGGTGCGTTTTCAGAAAAATATTGATATTTAGTGATACCTAGATATTAAGAAGTTCAATGGCATTTTTTGCCGCTAGCTTACTGGCTTCTTTTTTAGTCATGGCATTTCCATTGCCTACAACTTCACCATCAATTTGTACACCTACAAAGAATCGTTTACGTCCATTAACTTGCTGGCAGTCTATATCTATAAACGCTAATTCTTTGCTTTCTCGACTGGCCCAACCAATTAATTTGTTTTTAATGTTGGCTTCTATTTCTTCCAAAGATTCAATATCTATAAAAGGAATGAGCATACGCTTATGCACGAACTGTTTTGTTTTTTTATAACCTTTATCCAGATAAATAGCACCAATCAAAGCTTCAAATGCATTGCCAAAAATAGGCGAGTGACGAAGGTGATGATCTTTTTCATTAAAGCTCATAAGCTCTTCTAAGCCTATTTTTTTACCAATATCGTTTAGGCTTTTCCTGTTTACAATCTTAGAACGCATATCCGTTAAGTAGCCTTCGGCTTTGGTTGGGTATTTATGAAAAAGATATTCGCCAATGATGGAACCTAAGATTGCATCGCCTAAAAACTCTAAGCGTTCATTATTCTCTGTAATATCTTTCTTAAACGAACTGTGGCATAAGGCTAGTTCATACAAACTTTCATCGCCTGGAACAAAGCCAAGTAATGCCTGTAAGCTTTTATATAGCTCAGAATCTTTTACGAAAAATCGTACAATGAATTGGGGTACAATAGCCATTTGCTATCGGAAAATTAAGGAAAATAAATTGAAAAAATGCTTAGTCTTGATATTTCTTAAATATCACTGAGGCATTATGCCCTCCAAATCCAAATGTGTTACTTAATGCAACATTGACTTCACGTTTCTCGGCCTTATTGAGTGTAAAGTTTAATTTAGGATCAAAGGCTTCATCCACATTGGCGTGGTTGATGGTTGGAGGTACTATATTATTCTGTACAGATAATACTGAAGCAATGGCTTCAATAGCACCAGCTGCACCTAATAAGTGACCTGTCATTGATTTAGTAGAGCTAATGTTTAAGTTATAAGCATGCTCTCCAAATACTTTTTGAATGGCTGTAATTTCAGCAACATCTCCAAGAGGCGTAGATGTTCCGTGAACATTAATATAATCTACATCTTCTGGTTTTAGCTTGGCATCATCTAGTACATGATTTAGTACAAGAATTACACCAGCACCTTCTGGGTGTGGGGCCGTCATATGATGTGCATCTGCTGAGCAAGCGGCTCCAACTAATTCACCATATATTTTTGCTCCACGCGCTTTGGCATGTTCATACTCTTCTAGTACTAATGAACCAGCACCTTCTCCTAAAACAAATCCATCTCTTTCCTTATCAAAAGGTCGTGATGCTGATTTGGGATCATCGTTACGTTGGCTCAGTGCCTTCATGGCATTAAAACCTCCAACGCCTGCAACATTTACAGCCGCTTCAGAACCACCACAAACAATTACATCGGCTTTGCCAAGACGTATAAAGTGTGAAGCATCCATGATAGCGTGAGACGAAGATGCGCATGCACTGACTGTGCAATAGTTAGGACCTCTGTAACCGTGCTTCATAGAAATATGACCAGCAGCTATATCAGAAATCATTTTAGGAATAAAGAAAGGATTAAAACGAGGTGTTCCATCTCCCGCAAAAAATCCTTCCATCTCTTCTTGGAATGTATTGAGACCACCAATACCACTTGCCCAAATTACACCAACACGATCCTTATTAATAGAGTCTTGGTCTAAGTTAGCATCAGCAATAGCTTGGTCGCTGCATACAATCGCAAATTGAGAGAAACGATCTAAGCGACGCGCTTCTTTTCGATCGATAAAATCTTCTGCTTTAAAATTCTTTACCTCACAGGCAAAGCGAGTGCGAAACTTTTCAGCATCGAATTGAGTAATGAAATCGGCGCCAGACACACCATTAAGTAGTCCGTTCCAGAAATCTGTAACGTTATTACCTATTGGTGTCAAGGCGCCGAGACCAGTAACGACTACGCGTTTTAATTCCATACTGTAAAACTAAGTATTAATTATTTCGCGTGCTCTTCTAAATAACTAACAGCTTGACCCACTGTAGCAATTGTTTCTGCTTTTTCATCAGGAATAGAAAGATTAAACTCTTTCTCGAATTCCATAATAAGCTCAACTTGATCAAGAGAATCAGCTCCTAAATCATTTGTGAAGCTTGCTTCTGTTTGTACTTCATTTTCGTCAACACCTAATTTGTCAACGATTATTTTTTTTACTCTTTCAGCTATTTCTGACATAGAATTTTATTTTAAGCCGCAAAAATATACATTTTATTCAAATTTGAAAGGATTATTAGATAATAGATAAAATTTGTGAAAAAGTATAGTTCTCGCTAACATTTACTAATTTACTCACGTCTATCTATTTATATGTAGATGATTAGTGTTTTTAAAGACAGGTTTTTTGATAAATGAAGAAATTATAGAAGGATGTACAAAGGGTAAACCCAAGGCCCAGCGTGCATTATATGAGTTTTGCTATCCAATTTTGGCAAGAGTGGGACACCGCTATGCCAAAAATGATGATGAAATACAAGAGATTATAAATGAAACATTTGTGAACTTGATTAACAAAATTGACCGATTTAGAACACTCAGCATGTCGCCAGAAGCGTATGTATGGCGTGCGGGTGTTAATAAAGCCATTGATTTGTTCCGAAAAACGAAGAGTTATAAGACTACCATTCAGCTAAATGCTGATCTACCGGTAGATTGGAAAGAGCAAGAAGGTAGCACGGAGAACTATTTTGATAAGGAGATGGGCGTGAAAGAAATTATGCAGAGCATTAGCTCATTGCCGGATATGACGCGCGAAGTGCTTAACTTATTTGCTATTGACGGCTATAGCCACAAAGAAATTGGCGACATGTTGGGTATAAAAGAAACATTATCGCGTTGGCACTTGCACAAAGGCCGAAAATTGATGTATGAAAAATTAAGACAAAAAGAGATTATTTAATATGAACAACGATTTTAATAATATAGATGATTTTCTAAAGCAGCAAGTGGAGAGCAGTCACTTTCCTGTAAACGAAGCTCACTGGGAGGATGCCTTAAGGCGTTTGAACCCTGAGGATGATAAGAAAAGACCAATCTTTTGGTTTATTATGCTTGGCTTAGTGCTTGGTGTATCAACCTTAAGTGTAGGCTTATATAATAATTATGATTCAAATGGGGATGCCCAAGAGCTTATTGCAAATAAGAATACGGTTACTGCTCAGTATGCCGTTTATAATGATATAAAGAATAAAGAAAAGAGCAATCAAATCATTGAAGCAGCTAATGAAGATCAGTTAAATGATGAGCTTAATAAGAATAATGCATCACAAGCCAGCATAAATACTACAAGCGCTCAACCAGTGATATTAGCTTCTAATAATAATGCTACACAGGCTCATTTGATAAGTAAAAAACGAGCTGTATTAAGTCAGATAAATACGCCAACAGTAAGCCCTAAAGCTGCAAAAAATGATCGTAAAACACTTACTAAAATAAATAATAACACAGCTAACAATATTCCTAGTGTTGCATTGAAAAGAAGTGGGTTGAAGCCCATAGACACAAAAGTGAAAGCAAATAATAAGAAACCTATAATGTTAGCTATGGGAGCGCCAGCGGCAGCAAAAATGGCTATTGAAAATGATAATGAAGCTATTCAAGACATAGCTAAGAGATCAAATACTTTAGCACCGAAGCCAAGAATATATAAATCAGTAGAGGAAATGCAAGCTATGAATCCTAGATATGTAGCTGGATTAGAAAATTATAATTATGAGGTTACAGAAATAAAGTTGGATGGTCCATCTTCGGATGCTATTCGTGCAAGGGCAAATGCTGCAGTCGACGCTGCGCCGAAAAAAGGAACGGATCAGCCCATTAAATTAATTAGTGTACAACAAGTAGAACGCGATTTTAATAGTTTGTTTTTAATTGCAGGTTTTTCTGCGGCTAAAGGTTATGGAGGAAATAGCGCTTCACAAGCAGTGTACGGCTTAAGCCCTAATCTAGGTTTTGGATATCAGTTGGCAGCAAGTAATAAGGTCAATGTTTACTTTTCTCTTTTTGCTAGTTATTTGAACCATTTAAATATTAGTGAAACAAGCAAAGAATCAACTTACAGTTTTGATAAAACCACAAAGGAAATAGAGGTAGCGCGTAAAAACCTAATTCAATTGCACATGCCAGTGACTGTTGGATTCAGATTAAGCGAACGACATGCTATGTTAGGTGGCATTGGATTAATTTATGGTGTGAACACACTAAGTACGGTTAATACGAATGAACAAAATGTAAATGAATTTGGCTATATGAGTGGTTTGCGCACAATGGATGCCAATATTCATGTTGGTTATGAATATAAGATTAGTGACGCCTTGAGAATAAACATGATGTATCAAGAAGGCTTAATTGATATGACACAGAACGATTACTTTAATAACAATCAAGAAGATAGAAACCGCCGTATTTCAATCGGTGTTCGTTTTAATTTTGATAAAAGATAATATATGAAAGACTTTAAAATAATAATCCTAATCGCATGCATGAGCTTTGTAGCCTCTTGTAGTAAAAATGCTGTGCCGGAAGATCTTACAGGCCCAGTGCAATTTTTCTTTAATGGAACAATTGGCAATAATGATATTAATTATCAAGCGGGAGAAAACAACTATTTCCTAAATACTTACTTCCAAGATGCGGGTGCAACTGACGTTTTAAAAATGTTCGGATCCTTTGAGGACAAAACAGATTCTACAGCAGATTATTTACGATTCCAGTTTTATGGTTATGATTCTGTCAATAATGATTTTGTACAAACCAATGTTTTTGATGATCGTGATGTATTCTCTTATTCTCAAGATAGTACACAAGTTACAAGCGGCGTATTAGAGTTAAAGTTTGATGCTATTAACTTATTTGGTTCTACCCATAATTGGGATTTTGGAGATGGTAGTCCGGCTGCTACAGCTGCTACGGTTAATCATATTTATACAACAACAAGCTCTGTTAATGTAACACTTGCTTCGACCATGCCGTTGACTAATTGCTCTGAATCTGTTACCAATACCATTGATTTATCGAATTTGCAAACTTGTCAAGTTCAATTTGATGTTGCGCCACAAGGGACTGCTTTAGATTCTTTTAATTACTTAGCAACGACAGGTTTTAATAATTACGATTGGCGTATAAATGGTATTCCATTGCAGATTGACACGCCTGAAATTGGACAAATGTATAATGATAGTATCAGAAGAGAGGTACAATTGATTGCTTCAAAATTAGGAGGTACATGTTCTTCTACTTGGAATGCGGTTATTACACCAACGGTTAATGCTGCTTGTTTTGCCGGTTTCAAATACACTATTATGCAACAACCAACAACTATCACATCTGCACGTCCTTCATTTAAGACATGTATAATAACATACCGAAAAGATGGTGTTGTGTATAGCTCATTTAAAAATGATGGTTCTGATCAATCTAAGCGAGTGGTATTCTCAATTAATGGTTCTTCGGCTTATGAAAATAATGCAGTTGGGCAAAAGACGATGCGAATGAATGGAACGGTTAATACCTTCCTTTATAATCAGAATAATCCGAACGATTCAGTCCCTATTGTAAGTAGCCAAATATCCTTAGCGGTTGCGCATCCTTAGCCTTCCCACACTTTAGTGCCATCGCTACAGTTAGCACAAATATCGATTTTGTCTCGACCTTGAATAATTTGAGATCTGAACTCTTTGTATTCTTTCTCCATCCAAATGCTTTGAAAAGAACGTTTCTTTAAATCGCCTAATCGGTGCTGAGCATCTTTATCAAAACAACAAGGAACAACTAGACCATCCCAAGTTATAACGCAGGCGTGCCATAGTTTCCAACAGCTATTAGCTAGTTTGTTTTTGATGGTATAAGTTCCGTCGGCTTGTTTTTTATAGCGGCTGTATTTATCAATTGTTGGGATTAATGGGTTACCATTTTCATAGTCGTAGATCTGTGCTGTTTTAAAACGTACATCATCTACACCTATTTCTTCGGCTAGTTTTTTTACATCTTCAATTTGATGTTCGTTTGGTTTTACAACTAAGAATTGAAAAAATATATAAGGTGTCTTAGATCCCAATTCTTTTTTCCATTTTACAATATTGCGCGTGCCGTCTAATACTTTTTCTAAGTTGCCGCCAATTCTATATTGCTTGTATACTTCTTGTGTAGTTCCGTCTAATGAAATGATTAATCTATCTAATCCACTCTCTACTGTGCGCTTAGCATTCGCGTCATTCATATAATGAGCATTTGTACTAGTAGCAGTGTATATTTTTCTATCAGAAGCATATTTAACCATATCCAGAAAGTCAGGATTTAGATAAGGCTCACCTTGAAAGTAAAATATGAGATATAATAATTTTGATTGCAGTTCATCAATCGTTTTAGTAAAAAAGCCCTTGTCTAACATACCAGTGGGGCGTGTAAAAGCGCGCAAGCCACTTGGACATTCAGGGCAACGTAAGTTACATGAAGTCGTAGGCTCAAAAGAGATAGAAAATGGAGAGCCCCACTGAATGGGTATATTTGTCCATTTCGTTAAGAAATAACTGCTCAATACTTTGACACCATTCCATATGCGGCTTGGTGTAATCTTCGTTATAAAATTTATACTATCGTTGCGATTAATATTCAAGCAATCAAAATTAGTACTTAGTGCTTAGTATCTAGTAGTAAGAAGTGAGTAATTAGTTATTGGGCTAATGACATCAATCAATGAAAGTTTTTTTTATGCTCAATTACATCGGATGAAAAAAAACTGGGTAATAATTGAAGTACTACTTCAACATAATAGCGTGTTGCTTGGTATCGATTGTAACAAAAGCTTCGGCATCGCAATTTCCTTCTCCAAGGTTAATACTTCTAAAAGTATGACCTTGTGGTTGTACCTCAATGGTTCCAGATTGAAGATGGTTACAAAGAACAGAAGGTAATTTTGTAATAGGCGTAATGATACGCATAGCGATATTGTTATTATAAATATCATTGCCTTGAGATCTTCCTGTTAATTCATAAGCATCATCACCCCATACTATGGTTGATGCGCCTGCAGTTTGAGTGCGGTCCAAAGTTGCGTCAAACACATAAGTGCCCATAGTATCTTTAACCGCAATTTCTCCTTCAGTAACAACAGCATAAACCATGTGCCCATCGGTATTTCGGCCCATACCAGTAATGGTTATTGTACCTTGTATTTTATCATCATTTATATAATAATCATCAAAAGTAATTGTGCGCGTCTCACCCGAATCTTTATAATTTCCAGTATAAGAAAGATTTATGGTACCTCGGCGGTAACGGCCATCATTACAAAGCTGATTAACCGTATCAAAAGCTATTGTAGCACTATTACTTGATCTTGTAATGGTTGTAAATGTGCTAGTAGGATCGTAAGAGTATAAGTTGTCTCCAGAAGCTAATGATTGACCTTCATTGGCAATGTCAATAGCATCGTTATAAGCAAATAATGCCCACATATTCTCCTCCGCAGAAGTGGTATCAAAATCGCGTTCTCTCACACATGATGAAAAAAGGCTCACAAGAAGCACAAATGCTAGAACGGTCGTTCCTATTACTTTAATATTCCTCACTTGGGTCGTTTTTACTAATGAAAGTCTAAAGTTAATCTTCATTTCGTGATTTAATAAGGAAAAAATAGAATTATTATGCTTTTCTGAGAAATTGCAAACTAAATTTGGCACTCTTATATGCCAAAAAGCATTGCAATTTACGGAAGTACAGGTTCTATAGGCACTCAAGCCTTGGATGTTATTGAACAGCATCCTGATTTATTCGTGGCTGAAGTCCTTACAGCGAATAATAATGAAAAGCTATTGATTGAACAATGTAAAAAGTTCAAACCCAATATTGCCATCATAGCTAATGAGGAAAAATATGATGCGGTCAATGCAGCCTTGGCACCTGAAGGGATTAAGGTATTTGCTGGAGAAAAGTCATTAATTGAAGTAGCAGCGGGCGATACCTACGATGTGCTTATTGCTGCGATTGTCGGTTATGCTGGTCTATCATCTACCTTGGCAGCGGTAGAACAAGGCAAGACGGTTGGCTTGGCTAATAAAGAAACCCTTGTTGTAGCAGGAGATATTGTTATGGCAGAAGTAGCTCGTAAAGGTGCCAATCTAATTCCAGTTGATAGTGAACACTCAGCAATATTTCAATGTCTGGTAGGAGAGAACCCTGCAGATGTTTCAAAAGTAATATTGACGGCAAGTGGTGGACCCTTTCGTGGGAAAAAGCCCAATTTCTTGGTCAATGTAAAGAAAAGTCACGCCTTACAACATCCTAATTGGGAAATGGGCGCAAAAATCACAATAGACTCCGCAAGTCTTATGAATAAAGGGCTTGAGATGATTGAAGCCAAATGGTTATTTAATGTAAAACCTGAACAAATTGATGTGGTGGTACATCCGCAGTCTATTATACATTCCTTGGTAGAGTTTATTGATGGGTCGCAGAAAGCACAATTGGGCTTGCCTGATATGAAGTTACCTATCCAATACGCCATGGCCTATCCGCAGCGTATTAGCAATGATTTTCCGCGCTTTGATATTAAGAAGTTCGAAAGTCTAACCTTTGAGAAGCCTGATATTAAAACATTCCGTAATCTTGCACTCGCTAAAGATGTAATGGTTAAAGGCGGAAATGCACCTTGTGTATTAAATGCCGCCAATGAAATTGTAGTGGAAGCTTTTTTAAATAACAGCATAGGCTTCTTGGAAATGAGCGACAAAATTGAAGCTTGCTTAGAAAAAATTAAATTTATAGACGTGCCAACATTGCAAGACTATAAGGATACTGATAAAGAAACGCGTGCATATTGTAGCACCCTGATAAAAAATTAAAATGGATACATTAAATATATTTTTACTAGCACTAACAGGTACTTGGTTAAAGGTGATACAATTCTTTGTAGCACTTTCTGTATTGATTGTTATACACGAATTTGGTCATTATTTGGCGGCAAGATTAACAAAGACTAGAGTAGAAAAGTTCTACCTCTTTTTTGACTTCATGTTTCCCTTGCCCAACGTTTTAAATTTTTCATTGTTTAAGAAAAAAATTGGCGATACTGAGTACGGCATGGGCTGGTTCCCATTAGGCGGTTATGTAAGCATTGCTGGTATGATTGACGAAACAAAAGATACGGCAGATATGCCTGAAGAACCACAGCCGTGGGAGTATCGCTCAAAAAAATCATGGCAAAAATTAATGATTATGCTCGGCGGTGTCATTATGAATGTGGTACTCGCCTTGGTCATTTATTCGGTTGTATTTGCTAATTATGGAGAGAGCTACTTGCCATTAGAAAATGCCAAATATGGTATGCATGTAGATAGTTTGTTTCAGAGCATTGGTTTTGAAGAAGGAGATAAAATTGTAAAAGTGGGTGACAAGGTTCCTAAAGGAGTTCGTCAGATATTTTTAACTGCTTTCTTAGACGAAGCAAAAACATTTACGGTAGAAAGAAACGGTCAGCAAAAAGAAATTGCTATTCCTGAGGGTACTATTGGTGCAGTGTTGAAATCAAAACGATTTGATATGCTTTCACCTCGTGTGCTGTTAACTATTGATACGATTGATCAAGAATCGCCTAATAAATCTTTGTTCCAAGTGGGTGATCGCTTAATTGGTATAAATGGAGTGGAGAAAATATATGCTAAAGACTTTTCCAAATATATAAGAGAAGTAAATAAAGATTCAAATGGAAATTATCTCTCAGAAATGCCCATTAGCATCCTTAGAAATACAGATACGATTAACACCCTTGCTAAGTTGGATACTTCTGGTTTAATAGGTATTTATCCACCCATCACATCTAAACAATTAGATGTTGTTGAGGTTGAGTATTCAGGCTTAAGTGCCGTGCCAAGAGCATTCTCATTTACCTATGAAAAAATAAGAGATTACTTAGTGCAATTACGATTAATTTTTACTTCACCAGAGATTAAGATTAACGAAAGTGTTGGTGGCTTTATTTCCATAGGAAAAATATTTCCAGGAGTATTCAATATGCAATCGTTCTTGAATCTTACGGCCATGATTTCTTTAATCTTAGCCGTAATGAACTTGATACCTATACCTGGTCTAGATGGTGGTTATGTATTATTTCTTTTAGTAGAAATGATTACCGGGCGCAAGGTTTCGGATAAGGTTATTGAAAAAGCCAATAGCGTGGGTTTACTAATTCTATTAGCCTTAATGCTATACGTAAATGGTCTGGATGTATTCCGACTGTTTAAGTAAGTAATAAAGCAATCAGTATTGGGCAGCCTGTCCCGATAGCAATCGGGCCTGTCGAAGTCCGAGCGTATTGCCAGCCTGTCCCGATAGCTATTGGGATGGTCATAGTCCCGTTCCTGAGGTAACACGCTTTACTAACAAAAAGAAATAATTATTTCTAGTATTTTTAAATGCAAAAAATTACCTTTAGACTGTGAGCAATCAAGTAGTTGTAAATATCAAAATTCATAATCGCTTTTATAAAATAAAAGTGGATGCCGAAAAGGAAGCTCATGTGCGCAATACAGCCGAAAGTATTAATACGCAATTAGCTGAATTTCAGAAAAAATTTAAAGGTAGAGATGTGCAAGATTATATGGCTATGACCTTAATCGCTCGCTTAACTGAAGAGAAGAAAGATGAGATGGAAGTTGATTTTTCTGAAGTGTTGGAAGAGATAGAAAATATTAGTAAATTGCTTTAAAAGGTAGCAGTTGTTTAAAGCTCTAATAAAATATTTATTATTACTAGCCTTGGTATTATTTTTTGTTCAATGTAAAAAAAAGTGTGAGGATAAAGAGTATTTCTTAGATACTGAGATTAAGCATGCTAATCAGTTTAAATTTGGTTCTCATTGGATTTATCAAGATTCGCTTACTGGATTGTTGGATAGTGTTACCTCTGGAGAAACAGAAATTTCAATGCCTGATATGTCTAATCCAAGTGGTTCTTTGGAGGGAGGAAATCGCTGCTCTGAACTTGTTGAAGTAAGCCAACTTTTTTATGGATTTCGAAGTCAGAATACTTTAGGGGTTTATGAGGTTCTACCTCGAACTAACCCGAATGGCCCAGGATATGCTTATGTTCAAGCAGATCGAAGTGACGGAGGAAGGGAAAATCTTAGTGGAATATTTTTTGATTGTTTTACTTCATTTACTAAAAAAGGGGAACTAGTTGGAGTTGTGGACAATAGCAAAGGACAGGGTTGGGATAAATTCTTGGCTTTCTACCCAAGTTATAATGTGAATGGGATTTCTTATTCTAATGTTTACCACATAGAATCTAAAAAAGTTGAAACCTACGAAGGAACAGATACTACTTATGTAAATATTATGTACTCCACACATTCAGGTGTTATAAAAATGCGTTATCAGAAATTTGGAGAAACATTAATGGTTAAAGAACTTATCAGAAGTAATATTGTAAAATAATTACAAGCCTTGACCAACAAAGAAATAGCTCATCAGTTTTCACTACTGTCCAAGATCATGGATATCCATGGAGAGGATAGTTTTAAAGCCAAGTCCTATGCCAATACGGCTTTTGCGATAGACAAACTGCCCAATCAAATAGAAGATACCGGTATAGAATCAATAGAAGGTCATCGTGGTATAGGTAAGGGCGCTATCAACGGCATTCTTGAAATAATGGATGATGGAGAGTTAGCCTTACTCAAAGAGTATTTGGTTAAAACACCCGAAGACGTGTTGGAGCTCTTAAAGATTAAAGGACTAGGTCCGAAGAAAATTAAAACGCTTTGGCAAGAATATCAAATCGATAGTCCAAAAGTATTACTCCATGCCTGTAAAGAAAACAAGTTGGTTGAAATAAAAGGTTTTAGCAGCAAGAGCCAAGTTAAAATTCAAGAGAAAGTTGAATTCTATTTTGACAACCAAAATAAATTATTGTGGGCACAAGCAGAAGTGTTGTTACCCGAGATAGAAGAAATGTTGAGGGGGCTTATAGAGGCGCGGCCAGACACGCCTCAAGTGAAATTGAATAAGTCCGATGGTCAGCCTGTCCCGATAGCAATCGGGATTGTCGAAGGCATACCATTAAAGTTCTCCATCACAGGCGATTATTATTGGCATAACGAAATTGTTGAACGATTTGACTTTGTGATTAATCAATCAATGAAAAATAATCTAGGGGATGATTGGGTATTGCAAGCTGAAGCTGATAATACCTTTACCTATCAATTTAAAGACACATACTTCTTTAGGTTTATCTGTGTAGATGAAAATGATTTTGATCGAGAAGCATTTATACACTCTTTCTCAGATGAGCTCAAAGCGCTTATTGATTTTAGTAAAATCCTAGTATTTGAAACTGAAGTAAAAGCGTTTGAAACCCTTGAAATGGAGTACTTGCCAAATTACTTACGTAACAATCCGGCGGCATTAGAAAAATCGCAACAAAAATCCTTACCAACCATTATTTCTAATACAGATATAAAAGGAGTTATTCATAATCACACGAATTGGAGTGATGGAAAACATACCATTGAAGAAATGGCACAAGGCTGTATTGATCGTGGTTATGAATATTTTGTGTTGAGCGATCATTCTCAAACATCGTATTATGCCAACGGTTTAAGCCCTAATAGAATATATAAACAACAACAAGAGATTGATGAAGTCAATGCAAGACTCAAACCGTTCCGTATTTTTAAAAGTATTGAATGTGATATTTTGGGCGATGGCAGCTTGGATTATGATGAAGAGGTTTTATCAAGTTTTGACCTCGTTATTTGTTCTGTGCATCAGCATTTGGACATGACGGAGGATAAAGCCATGAGCAGATTAATCACGGCTATAGAAAATCCATTTACATCCATCATTGGGCATGCAACGGGTCGCCTGTTATTAACGCGCGCGGGCTATCCATTAAATCACAAAAAAATCATTGACGCCTGTGCGGCCAATGATGTAGTATTAGAAATAAATGCTAACCCAAGGCGCTTAGACTTAGATTGGCGTTGGATCCATTATGCTTTAGAGCAAGATGTAATGCTCAGTATTAACCCAGATGCCCACAAGATAGAAGGCATTGACGACATTCGTTACGGTGTGCAAGTAGCTCAGAAAGCAATGTTACCACCTGCGATGAATTTGAGTTGTTTTGGCTTAGATGAGTTCGAAGATTTTCTTCGTCATCAGCATGAAAAACGGCTATAAAAGCAGCACTTACAATAAGTGCTGCGGTATTGTCATTTTAAAGTCATATTAAACTGGAAATGAAATTAGTATTATTCCCTTGAACAATTGGAAGTTAACTTTACTTAATACCATTATTATGAAGAGTGATATAAGAGTGAATTCTATTTTTATTTTAGGTTTCGACCATAAAATCATACCAACTAGACTAAGAGGAGAAATAGCTATAAGTGAGCAAGTTAAGAATGAAATCTATTGCGAATGTGGCAAGCAAAAAATTAAAAACTTACTAATATTAAATACCTGTAATCGAGTACAATTTATAGGTGTTGGCCAAAAAGAAGCTCTTGAGAAAATTTTTTTTAAAATAGTACCTAATGCGCAAAAGTATGCTTCTTATTGTCGCGTATTAGAAGGAGTTGATGCTTTAAAATATCTCTATTCTACGGCAAGTGGCATAATATCCAAAGTAATTGGTGACTTTGATATTTTAAATCAATTTAAAATCGCTTGCAAGGAAGCTAAGGAATATGGATTACTTGGAGGCTATTTTGAACGTTTGTTAAATAGTTGTGTTCAGACTACGAAGGAAATTAGATCTTCGACCTCAATTTCTACAGGAAGTATTTCTCCAGCATATGCAGTAATTAAGAAACTTAAGAACCTAAAAATTAATGAAGAGCAAACCATCTTGGTTATAGGCTTAGGACAGATGGGGCAGAATGTAGCAAAGAATATTCGTGAGTATTTCCCCCGAAACGAGTTATTCATAAGTACGCGAGATAGGGAAAAAACGTACAATATGAGTGAAAAATTGTCGTGCAAATCAGTTGAGTTCTCTGCTTTTCAGCATGCAGCAATTGAAGCAGATGTAGTGATTGCCTCGTTGGCTAACCAGAAAAAACCATTTATAACCAGCGATAATATTGGCTTTGGGAGTAAGACCCTTATTGATCTTTCAGTTCCAATATCAGTAGATCCTGAACTAGGAAAAAAAAATACGCTTATAGATATTGATCAGATTAGCGATTACATCAATAGCTCAATCAATGAAAGAAAAAAAGACATTCCATTAGCGGAAAAAATAATTGACTCTAATATTAAAAAATTTATTGAATGGAGCAATTTTTACGCCGAAAAACAAAAAATCCATGCATGGAAAGATGCAATAGAAACTATGGTGCCTAAATGTCTTTCTTTAAAGAGTAAATTAGAACAAGAACGAATAAAAAAACGAGAAATGAATGAGTTTGTTGTTGCCTTAAAGAAGAATTCATTACAAAACCACATCGTATTTGAAAGTGGGTTTATTGAATCAGCTATCTGTCAATCAATCAGTCAGAAGTATGGATGTAATAGGTCATTAAGTTGCTTTTTAAATAGGTAATAGCATACTACTAGATAGGCTAACAAAAAAATACGTATGAACTTTAGAATAGGTACGCGTGGCAGCAAGCTTGCTTTGTGGCAAGCTCATAACATTTCTCAATTACTATTGGATCATGGTTATGCGTCGGAAATAGTTGTAGTGAGGAGCGAAGGCGAAGTTGATTTAAAAACCCCCCTTTACTCTATGGGGATTGAAGGAATATTTACTAGGTCCTTGGATCAAGCACTAATTAACAAAAAAATAGATATTGCGGTTCATTCTCTAAAGGACTTGCCCACAACTTTGGCACAGGGAACTATACTAGTCTCAACGCCGAAGAGAGGAAATCCATATGATAGTCTATTGTTTAAAGCAGAGGGTTTTTGGGACACAATAGAGGAAAAAAAAATAATTGCAACAAGCAGTTTAAGACGCAGGGCTCAATGGCTTAATAGGTACTCTAATCATAATACAAGACCAATTCGAGGAAATATTCAAACAAGGATAAATGAGACCACTAAAAACAAAGAATTAGATGCATTAATTATAGCACAAGCAGCTTTAGAAAGAATGGATATTAAGCCGCAAAGAGCTACCTTACTGAACTGGATGTTGCCCGCACCAAGCCAAGGAGCTTTGGGTGTATGTTGTTTAGAGGAAAATAAACACATACATGCTATCTTAGAAATATTACAGCATGAGCCAACAGCAATATGTACAACCTTGGAGCGGCAGGTATTAAAGAGGCTTGATGGTGGTTGCACATTGCCTATTGGTACACACGCTACTATTGTAAATAATCAAATATTTATAAAGGCGAATGTTTTATCATTAAATGGTAAAGAAAAAGTAGAAGTAAAGGTGATTTTTCCTCAAAATAAATGGGCTAGCCAAGGCGAAGTTGTTGCCAATAAAATATTAGAACAAGGTGGGGGGGAGATAATTAAATCGATACGTGATAACTTGTAATATGGAAAAAAAAGTAGTTGTAAGTACACGTAAATTACGTTTTGAAAATAAGTATTTAGCCCAGCAAGAGGGTTTTGAAATATATGATTATGATTTTCTTAAATTTAAAGAGCAAAGTACTCTTGATTTTAAAAAAGTCTTAGCTGAAAAAAATATATTTATTATAACAAGTATGCATGCCGCCAATATTCTATTATCTGAAAGAAACACACAAGAACTAGACTGGGCTGAGAAAAGCTGTTATTGCTTGCAAGGAAAGATCGAAAAACGACTGCGTGCAGAAAAGGTGAAAGTTGTTAATACAGCATCTAATGGAACTGACCTTTTTAAAATGATAGAACCAAAACATTTCAATACAGCAGCTTACCTCACATCTAATATTCGATTGGAAACTATTGAAAAGTATAAAGCACACACTCCAGTTAAATTTATAGAGGTTTATCATAAAGAATTTGTAAAACACATAGTTCCTGAAAATGATTGTGTTTTATTTTTTAGCCCATCGCAAATAAATGCCTTTTTATTAAATAATAAACTAGAGCTTACTCAACAAACGTTTTGTATTGGGAAAACGACCGCGGATTATTTGAGAACTAAAGGTTACCAAAAAATAGAAATTCCTGAAGTTGCCACAGAAGAAAATTTAATTAATAAGTTAATAGAAAGATATAAACAATAAAAGTATAAAAAATGAAAAAAACTAAAGAGCATTTATTTCTGAGTGCCTTAAAAGGTGATAGTGTAGAAAGGCCGCCAGTATGGTTAATGCGACAAGCAGGGCGTTACTTGCCTGAGTATATGGTGCTTAAAAAGAAGTACGATTTTTTTACTCGGGTACGCACGCCAGAGTTAGTCTGTGAGATAACTATGCAGCCAATAGACATTATAAAACCAGATGCAGCTATATTATTTTCTGATATATTAGTGATACCTCAAGCCTTAGGTCAAGAAGTACAGATGAATCCAGGTCAAGGACCTTATTTGCCAAAAACAATAAGAACAAAACAAGATATAGATAAACTAACCGACTTAGACGCACCTAATAACCTTACTTATGTTTATGACGCAATTGAAGTAACAAAAAAAGAGTTAAATAATCGTGTGCCTTTAATTGGTTTTGCAGGTGCTCCATTTACCATTCTTTGTTATATGGTCGAGGGGCAGGGGAGTAAAACATTTAGTGTAGCTAAGTCATTTTGTTTTGCTAATCCAGCACTAGCACATCAGTTATTAGATAAAATCACAACAGCAACTATTGGTTACCTCAAAAATAAAGTAAGAGCAGGAGCAGATGCAATTCAAATCTTTGATTCCTGGAGCGG
>CALIIL010000068.1 GCA_938017685.1 uncultured Chitinophagaceae bacterium | reverse complement strand
TATTTCATTAAACAAACTCAAATTATATTTACGATGCAAAAACAAAAAACTTCCAAAGACAGACAGACTTCCCACAACAAGTTTGTTTGCTTTGAAAGTAAAATTAATCAAATCGATTACACACTTTTTTGTACACTACCCTAAAAATCGATTATATCTCAAAAGAAGACTGATGATTTAACGGAACTAAAGGGGGCTTAATATAAGCTTGAAGTGATAACAATGAATCAGAATAGTCAGCATCTAATGTTTTGACCTATTGCAATATTACAAAGTGCAATTTAGCTCTTTAGATGTTGGTACTGTTAATTTGCTTTTTATGATTAATACTCGCCAGCCTTAAATTTGTAGAATGACTGCTTAATATAATTGAGATATTCGTAACGCGATGCGCTTCGGCAGAACTTATAGGATGGCCGGTAGATAAGCATGAACTGCTTTAGTTCTTCGCCTTCTAAATAGGTTATTTTATTAATGAGCTCCTTATTAAAAACGAAATCAACATATTTCTCATTTTCCCACTTTGTATACATGATTTGAAAAGCCCAACGTTCTCGATTGGCTTTGCTTAATGCATCCAAAGAAGCACCGCCAACGGCATTGTTCTGCCCTTGTTTGGACCCATTTAGTATAACTGCATAAGTATTGTAATATTCAATACTATCGCGGCTATAGCCAATTAAATGGCCATAGATGTCACGTACTTCATTCTTCTGAGGCTTACTGAGCACGAGTTTATAGTATGAAGGGCTTTTATCATTAGCAATACGAATACGCAATGTTTCAAAACTATCCTTGGTAAGTTCAATTAGATTACCGCTTTTTACTTCAATACTAAAAGTGCCATTACTCTCACTAGTAGCACTTTCATTGGTATGGATATTCTTAATGACCACACCTTCTATCGGTTTTTGGCTTGTTATATCCAATATATCACCTTTGATTATACTCTGTCCTTGGACAGATAATCCGGTAAGACTAAGTCCTAAGAACATACCATAAAATGATTTTTTTAAAGCCACGCTTCCTTATTTAAGCTTGAAGATACGAAAGCTCTAAAACATTGATTTCGATTTCACAAAAGTTTCACGCTAGACTACAATGTTTATCATGCGACCTTTTACTACAATAACCTTTTTAATGTTTTTATCTCCTAATTGCTCAGTGGTTTTAGTATCGGCTCTTACAACATCCTCAATGGATTGCGGACTTGCTTCTGCATTAAAAGTCATTTGAAATTTAACCTTGCCATTAAAAGCAACAGGGTAGTTTATTTCATCTTCTTTCAAATAGTCTTCATTTAAAACAGGGAAGCTCTCGTCTAAGATTGAACTTTTATTACCTAGGACCTTCCATAGCTCTTCAGTAATATGCGGCGCATAACTTGAAAGCATTATTATTAAAGGTGCTAGAATTTCCTTTTTATTACAACTTAATTTACCCAATTCATTAACACAAATCATGAATTGACTAACTGCTGTATTGAAAGAAAATGTTTCAGTCCCTTGTTGTACTTTTTGTATCGTTTGATGCAATACTTTAAGTTCATCTTTTGTTGGTACATCATTTGTTACAATAAAATTGTCTTCATGATAAAATAAGCGCCATAGCTTTTTTAAGAAACGATGCACGCCTTCTATACCTTTGGTATCCCATGGTTTAGAATCTTCAATAGGACCTAAGAACATCTCATACATTCTAAAGGTATCGGCACCATAATCTATTACAATGTCATCTGGGTTTACAACGTTGTACAGGCGCTTACTCATTTTTTCAGTTTGCTGACCGCAGATGTATTTCCCATCCTCTAAAATAAATTCAGATTCTTCAAAATCTTTACGCCAGGTTTTAAATGCAGTTGTATCTAACACTAAACCATCGCACATACTCACATCAACATGAATGGGTTCTGTTTGGTGTTCTTCCTTTAATCCTGCGCTTACAAATTTATTTTCTCCAACTACTCGATACACTAATCTTGAGTTGCCTTGTATCATTCCTTGATTAAGCACTTTTTTATAAGGTTCGTCAAAAGAAATATAGTCTAAATCGTGTAACACTTTACACCATAAGCGAGAGTATAATAAATGCCCAACTGCGTGCTCGGCACCACCTACATATACATCTACTTGGTTCCAATAATCCGAAGCTTCTTTAGAACAAAAAGCATCTTCATTTGTAGGATCCATATAGCGTAAATAATACCAACTGCTGCCTGCATAACCAGGCATGGTATCGGTTTCTCTGGTCCATCCATCCAACTGCATCCAGTCTGTTAAGTTAGCCAATGGCCCTTTTCCTTCAGGACCATTTTCATACTTATCAACGGCTGGTAATGTTACAGGCAAGTCGGCTGCTAGCTTATATTCTCCGTTATTGTTAGTGAGAATAGGGAAGGGCTCGCCCCAATAACGTTGTCTGCTAAAACCTGCGTCACGCATGCGGTAGTTAATCTTTTCTTGTCCAGCATTTTGCTCTTGTAATTTTTCTATTGCAAGACAAGAAGATTCTTCAAAAGTTTTATCATTTAAAAAGTCTGAGTTTTGAAGGACTGCTTTTTTATCTGTGCATGCACCTGCTGATAAGTCATGATTTTTAAAGATGTTAGGGATCTCTAAATTATATTCATTGGCAAACCTTAAATCGCGCTCATCACCAGCGGGCACTGCCATAATAGCTCCTGTTCCGTAATTGATGAGTACATAATCGGCTATCCAAATGGGCAATTTATTTTTTGTCAAAGGATGTATTGCATAAGCTCCTGTAAAGGCACCGCTTACAACTTTTGTATCGGCTAGTCGGTCTCTTTCTGAGCGCTTGGCCGTTTTATTTATATATTGTTCTATTGTTTCTTTTTGTTCTGCTGTTGTTATTTGAGCGACTAAATCATGCTCAGGTGCAAGTACTAAAAAAGAAGAACCAAAAATAGTATCGGGTCTTGTGGTAAAAACATCAATGTGCTCATTGTATCCGTCTATCTTGAAATTTATTTTAGCACCTACACTTTTTCCTATCCAGTTGCGTTGCATTTCTTTTAAAGAATCAGGATATTCTAAATGGTCTAATGCACTTAATAAACGCTCAGCATAAGCCGATATTCTTAAGAACCACTGGCTCATTAATTTACGCTCAACTGGATGCCCGCCGCGCTCACTCACACCATTAATCACTTCGTCATTGGCCAATACTGTTCCTAGTCCTTCGCACCAATTTACCTGACTTTCTGCTCGATAAGCGAGACGAAAACCCATGAGTATTTTTTCTTGTTCTGCTGTTGAATAAGCATTCCAATCTGTTGCTGAAAAACAGAGTGCTTCGCTTGTATAGCCATTTTTTTCAAATGAAAGAATAAGCTGTTCAATAGGCTCAGCTTTATTACTTTCTTTATTAAAATATGCACTGAATAATTGAGAAAATATCCATTGCGTCCATTTGTAATACGATGGTTCTGCTGTAATAATTTCACGATTCCAATCATAACAAAATCCAATTTTTTCTAATTGCTCTTTGTAACGTTTTATATTTTGCTTTGTTGTATCTGCTGGATGTTGTCCTGTCTCTATGGCATATTGCTCAGCGGGTAATCCAAAGGCATCAAATCCCATTGGGTGCAATACGTTAAAGCCTTTTAAGCGCTTATAACGTGCATAGATATCAGAAGCTATATATCCTAAAGGATGCCCTACATGCAAGCCCGAACCAGAAGGGTAGGGAAACATATCAAGTACATAACATTTAGGTTTATCGCTTTTGTTAGATACTGCGTAGGTATTATTTTCTTTCCAGTGTTGTTGCCACTTATTTTCAATGGCGCGAAAGTCGTATTGCATGAATGAAAAATTGAAGCGTAAAGATACTCGCTTTAATCACAAATCTCTGAATCATCAAATTTGAAAATTTTAGTTTTTTTAACTTTAGGCTTTTTATTCCGGTTAAGCTTAATAATTAAGCGAGCTGAAATAGTAAAGTAAAAATCATTATTATCCGGGTTACCTCTGATTTGACCAGATTTGTATGCCTTGGTTGCATCAACTAGATCTGACTTGTTATTTAAGCGCTTAGCAAAGTCTATGTTTTCCCCAGTTAAATAACTATCATACAAATTAGGGTTGATAAAGTTTGTGCTTACATCATCCAAATAATCCGTAAATAATAAACGCCCATTAAATTCTAAACCAGTAAGAATCGAAGGAATCAATTCATAATTAAAGCCAAAGCCTAATGGTATATTAAATTGCGTAAGCTTGTATAACTGGCGATCAGGATACTCAGCCATTCCTTGACCTTCTGTGCGTAATGGGGCAAGATCAATCCATACATCATCATCTAGTATTTCGTCAAAGTATGAACCTTGCGGATTAAAGTTAAATAGTCCAATACCACCAATTACATAAGGTTGAAAATAGCTATTATGCAATTTTTTGCTGTAGTTAAAGAATTTGAAAGGGTGTACTTCTAATAAAAGCGAAGCCTCTCTAATGGTCGTTCTGAAATCTAAATTTCTAATATATCGCTTGTACGAAGGGTCGTTTTTACTTTTGAAAAAGGTGTTTTTATCGCTTCCGGCCAAGTTGCCAAATAAATAGCTAAAACGCAAGCCTAGGACTTCTTTTCGCAGGTGAGTGAGCGATATGCCGTACATGAAAGTATTCTCTTTGAATGATACATCTTTAAAGCTGCCTTTGCCATAACCCGAGTTCCCACCAAGGTCGCCTAAGTAGTTTGAGTGTCCCAATTGGAAGCTGAGGTATGTATTTTTCTTTTCGGGTGGTACGCGTACTAATTCATATTGATAGTAATTGTTACCGTTGTATTTATCTTTTGTTATAACAACCTTTTTTGTTTTTTCTTTACGTCTTTCTTCACGTTCTTTTTTTCGAATGTCTGTTGCTTCTTTTGCTTGTTTTTTGGCAGTCTCTTTTTTTCGAGTATCCGTTTTCTTTTTAACTGGCTTTTTCGATTGTTCTTTTTCTTGGAGCTTGCTTATTTTTTTTGCCGGTTTTTTGATAGACTCTTTTTTTTGCTTCTTGCTTGCTGTCTTAATCGGCTTTTCTTTTTTCTTCTTAGCTACTTTTTCTTTTTTTCGAATGATTGCTGCTTCCTTTATCGGCTTTTCTTTTTTCTTTTTTGCTAATTTATTAATTGTTTTTTTGCGAGCAGCTTTTTTTAATGCGGCTGCCTTTTCTTTGGCTTTAGCTATACTATCCCTACCACGTTTTGTTTTGCTATGTTTGGCAAGGTTTTTCCGATAGGCTTTACGTGCCGCTGCAGATTTTGCTCGTTCTTTTTCGAGGCTATCAAGGAACTTAGCTCTTCTTTTTTTATTGTTTAAATATTCCCTTTTATTTTTTAGAGCTGCTCGTCGTTCGGCTCTTTTTGCAGCGGCTGTACTATCTCTTCTCTTTTTTGCAGCTGCTAACCTTAGTTGTTGTAAGGCAAGAACAGAGTCGCGTCTTCGCTTGTTCGCCTCTTGAATGCTTACTCGTCTTAGACTGTCTTTTGTTTTCTTTTGTTGGTATATTTTTTTAAGACTATCTGCTCTACCAGAAGTCTGCCCAAGTGCGAAGTAACTTAGGAATAGTAAAGGCAATATGAATATTATTTTCTTCAAAAGGCTGTATAAAGTTAAAGCATTTAATCTGCATTTTCCCAGAGTAAAAAAGACTTAATAAAACCGTCTAATTCGCCATCCATTACGTTGCCAACATTGCCTACCTCGTAGTCGGTTCTGTGGTCTTTAATCATTTTGTAAGGGTGGAAAACATAAGATCGAATTTGCGAGCCCCATTCAATTTTTTTCTTTGATGCGTTTTTCTCGTTTTTTATCTCTTGCCGTTTGCGTATCTCCTCTTCATATAAACGTGATTTAAGCATTTTAATTGCCTTTTCTCTATTTTCTCCTTGGGTTCTGCTTTGCTGGCACTCAACAATAATACCAGATGGTATGTGCTTTAAGCGCACGGCAGTTTCTACTTTATTTACATTTTGACCACCCTTGCCACCACTTCGATAGAAATCCCATTCTATATCAGCAGGGTTTACTTCTATTTCAATCGTATCATCAATCAAAGGATATACAATAACGGAAGCAAAGGATGTGTGCCTGCGCGCTGCACTGTCAAAAGGAGAAATGCGTACCAAGCGATGTACGCCCGATTCGCCTTTTAATAAACCATAGGCAAATGCTCCTGTTAGCTCAATGGTAACTTGTTTTATTCCAGCGCCATCGCCCCATTGAACATCTATTTCGTTAATAGTAAAGCCTTGTTTATCGGCATACATTTTGTACATACGGAGTAGCATTTCTACCCAGTCTTGGCTTTCTGTGCCACCGGCACCTGAGTTAATCATAAGAACAGCAGGCATCTCATCTTCGGCTTGGCTTAATGTTGATTTGAATTCTAAATCGTCTAATAGTTCATTGGCTTTGTCAAAGGCTTGTTGCGTTTCCGCTTCTTCGGCTTCGCCCGCCTTCCAAAAATCAAAGAGTACTGCAAAGTCCTCAACACCATCATGAGATTTTTGATAGAGGTTAATCCAGTATTCAAGACCTTTTATATTTTTAAGTATTTCGGTGGCGCGTTCATGATCATCCCAAAAACCTTGTGCGGCACTTAGTTGCTTATCGTTGGCTATGCGTTCTTGCTTCTCCTCTACCTTTAAGTAGTGCGCAAGAGTAGCCAAGCGCTCCCTCATCTCTTTTATCTTCTCTGCCGTCATTGCACTTGTAAAAATAAGGATTTGTAGGTGGTTCTAATTATTGTTGGTGTAATATCTTATTTGGTTGATTGGAATTGTGAAGAGTAGGGACTATTGCGCTTGTCATGCTGTCCACCGCGGCGGATCAGCATCCTCTATGTGACGCAGCGTAGTAGAGAAGATACTGAAATGAATTCAGTATGACATTGGAGTTAGACTTGTTTACCCTAGTAGATAACTACTCCGGTAAACTATTTGTTTGACCTAATGCATATACGCACTTTTAATAAGTTCATATGATGAAACAAAATGGAGTAAAAGTAGTAGGATATAAAACAACATTTCCATATTTTCTTTTGCCTTTCCTATAAAAAGTTGATACAGAAAATGAATTATTAAAAGAATGAATACTACTAACGGCATTAAAAAGTAAGCTGAATACGCAATAACGGCAAACTCAGAAGGTAAAGTATCAAATGCCTTAATTGGAATTACTTTGTACCATACAAGTAGTTCAAAAAATATTGTAGCCAAGAGCATGCCCCGTAAGATATTTTTTGTCTTATTCATCTTTGTTCTATAGTTTATTTATTGTCATTTTTTTTGCATGAAGTATGGTTGTTCGAAAAGATATTAAACAGCATTCTCATAATGAACTAAAAATAAAGCATTCCAATAAAACCATAAGGCTGAAAGCTCGCGGAGTATAAATTATATAGCTAGATACTTGCGACATACTACAAAGTACTTACTACTATTTCATCTTCTCAATAACCGCCGAGCTAGAACGCCCTTCTAAGAAAGGTATGATTTCTACTTGTCCGCCACGGGCTATTGTTTCTTTAGCACCTACAATGGTATCGATAGTATAATCGCCACCTTTAACTAAAATGTTTGGCTTAATAGTTTCTATTAAATCAATAGGCGTGTCTTCTGAGAATAGCACAATACAATCTACACATTGCATAGCAGATAATACAAAAGCGCGGTCTAGTTCATGATTGATAGGGCGCGTTTCGCCTTTTAATTTTCTAACGGAACTGTCTGTATTTAGACCAAGAATTAAATAGTCGCCGAGCGCTCTTGCTTTTTGTAAGTAGTCAATATGGCCTGCGTGTATAATGTCAAAACAGCCATTGGTAAACACTATTTTTTTACCGAAAAAATGAAGTTCATTAATCCGTCGTAGTCGTTCACCTTCTGATAAAAGTTTAGGGTTGTGCATCTTGCTTTTTCTTTTTACTATTCCAAAATGGGATATATATTAAACCAAAGAAGCCACCCACGGCTAAGATTAACGTCTGTGTAATCCAAGATACATTGGAGTAGGTAAATGCCAATGCTTCTTCTACTCCGTACATATTACTCAAGGTCTCAGTTACAAAATATTGAAAAGCACCCGCACCTTGTGGTGTCGGAATAACGTAGCCTAAACTACCAATTGTTAGCACGCTCAAGCCTGTTCCGGGCGATTGGTCTATAAGACCGTCGAAGGCATAAAAACCTATGTACGTCATGAACCAATAGAAAACCCAGATTATAATTGTTACACCAATAAAGTAAGAAGGGTTTTTTAATTTTCGAATTGAAAGAATCCCGTCAATAATGTTTCTTATTATTTTTGCCATCTTATTTTCTGAACCTTTGGAGCGTTTTCTGAAAAAAGAAAAAGCTGCAATAATCATGATTAAGATGCCAATACCCATGAGCACATTAGGGATTGTAGTATTATCAATTACGGGTTGAAATACATTTTTATTAATATAAATATTAACCGCTTCATACTCTACGACATAGGTAAGAAATAATAATACAACGAGACAGACAAAGTCAAATGCGCGCTCGGCAACCATCGTGCCCGCTAATTTATCAGCAGGTATATTTTCATATTTAGAAAGTACTGCACAGCGTGCAACTTCTCCTAAGCGCGGAGTAGCTAGGTTAACCAAATATCCGATCATAATTGCTAGCCAAGTATTAACCACATCTACTTTTTGTCCCATGGGATCTATGAGCATTTTCCAACGCATGGCTCTTAAGAATAGGGTCGTAATACCAGCTATAAATATTGAAGCCAAGGGCCATAAATGAGCTTTTTGGGCGTAGCCCAGTTGCTCTTCAAAAGAAATATTGCGACCGGCAAGCCACAAAAACAAAACTGCAAAGCCTAGAAATAATAGGTATTGTAATATTTTCTTAGGACTTAGCTTAGCTAACATAATTAGTCTAATAAATTATTTTTATTAGGAAATATAACAGTAGGAACAAGCTTCTTGGCTTCTTCTAATGGTAGGTGACAATAAGCGATTATTATGACTACATCTCCAACTTCTACTTTACGGGCCGCTGGTCCGTTTAAGCATATGGTACCGCTACCTCGCTTGCCAGGAATAACGTAGGTTTCTAAGCGCTCACCATTATTGACATTTACAATCTGTACACGTTGGTTTACAAATAAGTCTGCGGCATCTATCAAATCTTCATCTATGGTTATAGACCCTACATAGTTAAGTTGGGCCTCTGTTACTCTTACACGATGAATTTTTGATTTAAAAGTTTCTACTAACATAGTGCTTGCAAATGTAAACTTATATCATGAATGAAGTTGTTACTTAAATTGCAATATTATCAATGAGGCGCACCCCTTCCATAAAGGCCGCTGAGACTAGTCGCATTGGAATGTCTTGATCAAAGTCCTCTAATATTTCTAAGGTATTGGCATTGCATAGTATTATGTGCTCTAGCTCAAAATCGTTATCCATAAGCATTTGATTGGCTTCGGCTAAAAGACTTTTGAAACTTTTCTCATGTTGTCCTTGCTTAATATGTTGTAATGCTCTTTGAAGAGTAGCCGCTTTTATTAATCCTTCTTCAGTAAGACGCATATTTCTTGAGCTCATGGCTAAGCCATCTTCTTGTCTTTTGGTAGGGCAGGAGACTAATTGTGTTTTTGATTGTGTAAGCTCCAGTACTTTTTTAATGACCGCTACCTGCTGAAAATCCTTTTCTCCCATATAGATATTAGTGGGTTTTATGATTTGTATAAATTCATCAACAATATAACTTACGCCTTGGAAGTGACCCGGTCTAAATTCTCCTTCAAGTACGAATTCTAAATCTCCAATGTCGTATTTGCGCATGTTTTCTTGACCATCAGGGTACATATCTTCTGCGCTAGGTGTAAAGAGTATGTCCGTCTTTAATCCTTCGAGTAATAGAATATCATCGGATAATACTTGAGGATATTTAACAAAATCGCTCTTTTTATTGAACTGTGTAGGATTTACAAATACACTACAAATCGTGATGTCATTTTCTTTTAGCGAAGCCTCAATAAGGGTGCCATGACCTTGGTGTAATGCACCCATCGTTGGGATAAACCCAATGGTATTTTCTTGCCTTAAGGGCTCTAAATACTTGATAAGCGCTTCTCTTTCTTTGAAAATGTACATACTGCTTCTTTTTAACTAATAGAGAAAACAAATATCCTATTAATTTCGTAATTTCGCGACACTTATCCTAGAACGATTTGTAGTTAATACCTATTATGCAAAAGAAGAAAGTACTATACATCTCTCACGAATTTGAACCTTATAATAACGAGACAGACATGTCTGCCGTATTGAATCAGTTGGCTGTATTATCTAATACAGAGGGCTATGAAGTGCGCTGCATTATGCCTCGCTTTGGTACAATTAATGAGCGCCGCCATAAGTTACATGAGGTGGTGAGATTATCAGGCATTAATATTACAGTAGACCGCGAGGATTACCCATTGATCATTAAAGTGGCCTCTCTGCCTAATGCACGCTTACAGATGTATTTTATGGATAATGAGGATATGTTTAAGCGTAAGCGATTATTCCACGATGCGGATGAGAACTTCTTTGAAGATAATGATGAGCGCATGATATTCTTTTGCAAGGGAGCTATAGAAACGGTTAAGAAATTTGGCTGGCCACCTGACATTATATTCGTTCACGGCTGGTTAGGCTCTTTAATACCTACCCTTATTAAGAAACAGTTTAAGGACGAACCAGTATTTGCAGATAGTAAGGTCATCTTTTCCATACCAAAGAATACAATTAAAGAAAAATTGGGCAAAGAGTTCATCCCTAAATTATTAAATAGTACTTCCATCTCAGAAAAAATAGCTGAACCATTTAAGGCGGGCGATAATGCTGGCTTAATGAAAGCTGGTGCCAAACATGCTGATGTGGTATACCTGATGGGTAGCGATGTAGACAAGTCTATTGTCTCCGGAGTAAAAGCTACGAAGAGTAAAAAAGTGTTAAAATTTCAGCCAGACGAAGACGATATAGCAAGCATTGTTGAACTTTATGGAGAGTTGTCTCCAGAAGAGGAAGAAGAAGTAGATTAAATGAAAAATAACAGAACGAACAACAAAAGAGCGTACTTACTCTTTTGCCTTTTAGGGTGGTCCATGATTGCTTTAAATTCTTGTAAAGAAAATACAATCCTACCGCCTGATTTAGTGCCTGTAGTGGACAATATTAATACGTTCCAAACGGATACATTTACGGTTATTTCTCGTACAACAATTCAAGACAGCTTGATTACAGGAGGTAAGTTAGGATCAATTGTTAAGTCAGCTCAAACTGATTTTTATCATGCAGTTGGCACTATTTCTAACGATCCTACTTTTGGTAAGACGGTTGCTTCCTCCTATTTCCAAGTAGTGCCGCCGGTTACGAACTTTGTATTTAAAGGATCAAATCAAGTGATAGATTCGGTTGTTTTATCTGTGCGCTATGTAAATGCTTATGGAGATACGAATGTTAGTTCTAATCAGTCATTTTCTCTATTTAGAACATCAAGTAACTTAACTTTAGACTCGGCCTATTATGAAAATAGCGCAGTTAATTATAGTGCGGCAGATAAAGTTGCCAATGATATAATGGTTGATTTTAATACGCTTTCTACTGATTCTCCTTTAGTAGGAACAGTGCGCTTAAATCCTCAATTGCGATTTAATCTAAATGCTTCATTTGCCGATTCTATATTGGCTCAAACAAGTACGGGTGCCTTTTTAAATTATACAACCTTCCTTGATTGGTTAGGTGGTTTTTATATTGCGCCTGCGGATACAATGGCTTCGGCCAGTACCCTCGGTTATTTTGATACTTACAATGGTCAAATTACTATCTACTATAGAAATACGGATGCTAATAATTTAATGGATACAACAACAGCTGTATTTAAGTTCAACCCAACCTATTGTAACCGCTTTAATAGAATTACAAGAAACTATGCTAGCGCTACGAACATATTACCCCTAATAAACAATACAACGAACCCTGCAGGTGACTCTATCGTTTTTATTGAAGGCGAACCAGGATTGGCTGCCGAAATTTCATTTCCATTCATTGGACAATTTCCAAATGCTATAATTAATAAGGCTGATTTAATGTTTACAGTTATATCGCCATATCAAAATTATGGTGATACAATAAATTATAACATTCCAGAAAGGCTTCAAATCATTTATGTAAATGAAGATGGAGAAGATGAAATACTTCAAGATTACGTTCAACTTGGTGCAGAATGGGTTGGTGGTTTCCGCAAGTTTTATAATATAAATGGAGGTAACTTTTTACAATACCGTTTTAACTTATCGCATGCGCTTCAAACTGCTATTTCAACACAGAACAGTAACTTTAAGCTCAAAGTGTCTGGTGTGCGCTCTAATTTTCCTGGAATTCATAGAACGATTGTTGCTGGTGCAACACGAACTGATGATACGGAAAGAATGAAATTAAATATTATTTATACTAAAATACAATAAAAACTATGTGCGGAATTGTTGCCTATATAGGACCTAAAGAAGCTTATCCAATACTTATTAAAGGATTAAAGAGATTAGAATATCGTGGATACGATAGTGCCGGTGTGGCTTTACTAAATGGAGAATTAACTATTCTTAAAAAAGAAGGTAAAGTGTCTGAACTAGAAATGCATGCAGAAGGTAAAGATAAATCTGGTACGATTGGTATTGGGCATACACGTTGGGCAACTCATGGTGAGCCATCTGATCTTAACGCACATCCGCATGCCTCTAATTCTGCTGATTTAGCTATTATTCATAATGGAATTATTGAAAACTATGCATCCTTAAAAACGGAACTTGAAAAACGTGGTTACACTTTTAAAAGTGATACGGATACAGAGGTCTTGATGAATTTAATTGAAGATATTCAGAAAGAGGAAAAAGTAGATCTTGAGGAAGCGTTGCGCATTGCTTTGAATGAAGTGGTAGGAGCTTATGCTATCGTATTGATTGATAAAGCCAACCCGGATAAGCTAATAGCCGCGCGTAAAGGCAGCCCATTAGTTATTGGAATTGGCAAAAATGAGTTTTATGTAGCAAGTGACGCTTCTCCTATTGTAGAGTTTACGAAGGAGGTAGTTTACTTAAATGATGAAGAATTTGCCGTGTTAAACCGCGATGGTGTAATGGATATAAAGACGTTGGGTAACATTACTAAAACGCCTTATATTCAAAAGTTAGAAATGGATTTAGAAACTATCGAAAAAGGTGGTTACGATACATTTATGCTTAAGGAGATACATGAGCAGCCAAAAGTAATTGGCGATGCCTTAAGAGGTAGAATGAATGCCAAAGAAGGTTGGATTAAACTAGGAGGAATAAGCGAATATGCGACACGTATTAATAATGCGGAGAGATTAGTTATTAGCGCTTGTGGTACTTCTTGGCACTCAGGTTTAATAGCCGAGTATGTTATTGAAGAACTTGCAAGAGTTCCTGTAGAAGTAGAATATGCCTCAGAGTTTAGATATCGTAATCCAATAATAACGGAGAAGGATGTAATGATTGCTATCTCGCAGTCTGGAGAGACTGCCGATACATTGGCAGCCATTGAAATTGCTAAGGAACGCCAGGCCTTGATTTTTGGCATTTGTAATGTAATAGGTTCCTCTATTTCAAGAGTTTCTCATGCTGGTGCTTATACACATGCTGGTCCAGAAATTGGAGTAGCTTCAACCAAAGCATTTAGTACACAGGTGGCTATTCTTATGCTTATGGGCTTGCAGCTTGCACAAAAGAAGGGAACGATTTCGCAATCGAGATTGAGAACTATTCTTTATGAAATGGAAGAAATTCCAAAGAAAATTGAAGAGGCGCTAAAACTAGATGCTGTTATTGAAAAGATAGCCAAAAAATATTATCAAGCAGAGAATTTCTTATATCTTGGGCGTGGTATAAACTTCCCAGTTGCCTTAGAAGGAGCGCTTAAGTTAAAAGAAATTTCTTATATACATGCTGAGGGTTATCCTGCTGCAGAAATGAAGCATGGACCTATTGCTCTAATTGATGAGAATATGCCTGTACTATTTATTGCCACCAATAAAAGTGCGCATGAAAAAATAGTATCAAATATCCAAGAAGTAAAAGCAAGAAAAGGGAAGGTAATTGCTGTTATAAATCATGCCGACGAAACAATTGAAGGACTAGCTGATGATGTAATACGCGTACCAGAGACCGAAGAATTGTTATCTCCTTTAGTTTCGATTGTTCCGCTACAGTTGCTTTCTTACCACATAGCATTGATGCGTGGATGCGATGTAGATCAGCCTCGTAACTTGGCTAAGAGTGTAACTGTAGAATAGTATTGAGTAAGGTTATTTTTTAGGTTCCCAAATAACTTCTGTGCCTTTATTTGTATGCAGAATATAACGTGCTAGTACGAATAGATAATCTGATAATCTATTCAAATACTTGATGATGTCTTCATCTACCTCTTCTTCTTGAATAAGTGCAACGCTAATTCTTTCGGCACGGCGACATACACAACGTGCAATATGAATTTTTGAGGCGGTAGCATCACCACCAGGAAGTACAAAATTAGTTAGGGCCGGAAGCGATTGTTCCATGCTATCAATGCTGGTTTCGAGTAGGTCAATTTCAATGTTATCTAAAACTGGCAAGCTCATTTTGACCTCTTTGGAAGGGGTGGTGGCAAGATGAGAGCCCAAGGTAAACAGGTAATTTTGAATTTGATATAATTCAGCTTTTTTCTCCTCTGCTATTTCATCTTTTATATTTCCTATCCAAGAGTTTAGCTCGTCAACAGTTCCGTAGGCTTCAATGCGGATATGGTTTTTGGGTACGCGTGTGCCTCCAAGCAATGCTGTTTCTCCTTTGTCTCCTGTTTTAGTATATATCTTAAATGCCATGGTGCACAAAGGTTAAACAATATGAAGCAAAAGACAAAAAAGAGAAAAGAAATTGAAAAATAAAATTCTATAGTGAATAGGAAGGAGGTGTTACATAAGGGATTCGTTGGACTGTTTTATTTGGCTAATCAATTGGGCAGGCTTTACATCCTTATTAAATGTGCTGCTTTCGATTACTCCATCGCGCAGTCTTATTATACGCTTGGCCTTGGATGCAATATCCTCTTCATGTGTTACGATTACAATCGTATTGCCTTGCGCATTTAAGTTGGCAAATATTTCCATGATTTCATCGGATGTCTTAGAATCTAAATTACCGGTAGGTTCATCAGCCAAGATGATAGATGGTGAGTTACTTAATGCTCTTGCTATAGCTACCCGCTGACATTGGCCGCCTGAGAGCTCGTTAGGTTTATGATGTGCCCGATCGGCAAGATCTACTTTTTGAAGCATTTCTTGAGCAATCTCCTCACGCTGTTTTTTGTTTATACCAGCGTAGATTAATGGCAGTGCTACATTTTCTGCAGCTGTTAGTCTTGGTAGTAAATTAAACTGTTGGAATACAAAACCAATTTCTTTAGAACGAATATTGGCTAACTGTTTATCCTTTAATTGACTAATATCTTGCTGGTTTAATATGTAAGAACCTTCGGTAGCGTTGTCAAGACAACCAATAATATTCATTAAGGTTGATTTGCCAGAACCAGATGGCCCCATAAGGGCTACATATTCCTCTTGTTCTATTGTAAGATTAATTCCTTTTAGTACTGGAACGGTTTGGGTTCCTAGGTAATAATCTTTCTTAAGTCCTTCTATTTCTATTATACCCTTTGACATAAAATATACTGGGTAAAAGTACTATTTTTGAGAACCATGTGGCAGACAATTATTGACTATTTCACCCCCATAAGTTATTTGCGCATTTTAGATGCTGCATTAGTTGTTCTGCTTCTCTATCAATTATACCGAGCTGTTCGAGAAAGTATTGCCTTTAATTTGTTTATTGGGATGTTACTTATTTACCTATTATGGCGCTTAGTGCATGAGTTAGATATGCCTTTAATGGATGAGTTTTTTGATGGCTTGGTGAAGATTGGATTGGTTGGTTTAATTGTTCTTTTCCAGCCAGAACTACGTAAGTTTTTAATTAATCTTGGCAGGCGACCTGTATTGGGAAGTCAAGGTTTATTGAGACGTTTTTTTCAATCAAGTGGTATAAAAAAGTACATTGCCGAAGAAGAAATAATTAACGAAACAATGGAAGGTGTCTTGCGCATGAAACATGATAAAATGGGTGGTGTAATAGTTATTGCATTATCAGATAAGTATCAGCTAGATACTAATTCTGGCGTGCTCATTAATGGTCTAGTTTCTTCTGAGTTATTACTCAGTCTGTTTACTGCTGATAGTCCATTGCAAAACGGCGCAGCACTCATTGATAATAATCAACTACTGGCTGCGGGCATTACCTTACCAATAAGTAGTAGTCAAAAAATATCCGGTAGCAAGGGTTTAAGGCATAGAGCTGCTGTGGGTGCAACAGAGTACGGAGAGGTTATTGCTATAGTTATTTCATCCGAATCAGGGGAGGTGAGCTTGGCACAGAATGGTGTTCTGAAAGAAGCTGTTTCACTTGAGTTTTTGAAAAAGGAAATGTATAGAGCGCTGGTAGGGGCATAAAAAAAGTGCCACTAAAAGTGGCACTTTTTTTGATTTATATTTTAGCTTATAATTTAATCCACTTAATTGTTTCTGGGTAATCACTATCAGTAGATTTGTATTTTACAAAGTAAATGCCAGCATTGAAATTTGCTGTTTCTTTTATTGTAATAATTTGGTCTGGAGTCATTATTTTTTTCTCTAATAAAAGACTTCCATTTAAATTGTAGATTTGAACTTTAGCAATATCACCATAATGTTTTCTTGCCATTGTAAGTTCGTCATTATCTACTGCAGGATTTGGATAAACATCTAAGATATTTCGACTTTTATTAGAGATTGACTCAATTTCAGAATATGTTTTGTTACCATCTAAATCAATTGAAGCAATGCGATATTTATTTTTTCCTAAAGTCGCATCTTTATCACTAAAGCTTTGTGCATTTTTATTTATATCGTTTGTGCTATAAATTGTTTTAAACGCATCATCATTTTCATTTCTTCTTTCAATGTTTAAGCTTTCAACACTTTCGTGGTACTGTATTTTCCATTCTATTAAATTTCCTTCATTTGTTTGCTTAAGGTTTAAATACTCTAATTTAATCGGTAGAGGACTATTAGCACCAATTATTCTGTAATCAAAAGGTCCCCAGAAACCACTGGTTGCAACTTTTGCAGAGAATGCAATATAGTAATCTGTATTAGTGGCTAATCCTGTAAATGCAAACCCCGCTAAAGGTGCAGATGATGTTGGAGAGCAACGGCAAAGAATTGGCACACCTGCTGTAGAAATATCGGAATAGATACGTACATAACCTAATGTTCCAAAACCAGGAGCTGCATTTAAGTTTAAATCAAAATGCGTAAAGGTTCCTGTGTTAAATTTAACCCATACATCCAAAGGTCCACCTGGAACAGTATAAGGGCAACCGCATGAACTCGGTGTTGATGGAGGTGTCGGTACCGTAGAGCTTGTAGCATTAACGGTTGTAGATGTAGCGAATGGAGCCGGTGAACCATATGGATAAACCGTTGCTGTTGTGGCACCTGCTGCTTCGTCATTCATTGGGGCTTGGGCCAACGCACTTAGACTAACGCAAATTAGTAAAATAGGGAGTAAACTTTTTTTCATTTCTTTAATTTAGATTCAATAGCAAAAATATAATCCAATGAATTAGACCTTAATTGATTACGAATTTCAGTTTTTTCACAATTGCGTCTTCTGATATTTTAATAATGTATACTCCTGGTGTTAATCCATTTGTATTTAATGCAAGTTGCTTATTACTAACTTCTCTAATTACATGGGATCACATGACAGATATGGGGATTAAGCAAATAGTTTGGTTAATCTAAAGAGGAAGAATTTGGTATCTGTAACGCCTCTTAGGTTTGCTCTGAAGAGTTTTATTTTTGCGTTGAATGATTCTGCATTGGCATTTGTGT